>CANJPN010000015.1 GCA_947475855.1 Bradyrhizobiaceae bacterium | reverse complement strand
GCTTGCGCGCAAGTACCGTCCGGAGAATTTCGCCGACCTGATCGGCCAAGAGGCGATGGTTCGGACGCTCAAGAACGCGTTTGCGACGAACCGTATCGCGCAGGGCTACATGCTGACGGGGGTGCGCGGCGTCGGTAAGACGACGACGGCGCGAATTCTGGCGCGAGCGCTGAATTATGCGAAGGATGGACCTGCCAAAGACGGCTTCGTCGACCGGCCCACCGTCGACTTCGACGGCTACGGCGTCCATTGCCGCGACATCATCCAGAGCCGGCATGCCGATGTGATCGAGATGGACGCCGCGTCCAATACCGGCGTCGACAACATGCGCGAGATCATCGAGAGCGCGCGCTATAAGCCGATTCTCGCGCGCTACAAGGTCTACATCATCGACGAGGTCCACATGCTGTCCAAGGGTGCGTTCAACGCGCTCTTGAAGACGCTGGAGGAGCCGCCGGCGCATGTGAAGTTCATTTTCGCGACGACCGAGATTCGCAAAGTCCCGGTGACGGTGCTGTCGCGCTGCCAGCGGTTCGATCTCAGGCGAGTCGACGTGCCTGTGCTGGTGAAGCACTTCGATGGGATCGTGGCCAAGGAAGGCGCGCGGGCCGAGCCAGACGCGCTGGCGCTCATCGCACGCGCAGCAGAGGGTTCCGTACGCGACGGGCTTTCGCTGCTGGATCAAGCGATCGCGATGGGATCGGGGAAAGTCTCGACCGAATCTGTCCGCGCGATGCTCGGGCTGGCCGATCGCGGGCGCATCTTCGATCTTGTGGAATTGATGCTCGGCGGCAAGCCCGGGCCGGCCATTCTCGCGCTGGAGGCTTTGCACAAAGACGGTGCCGAGCCGGTGCAGGTACTCTCGGATCTGGCCGAGTCGATCCATATAGCCAGCCGTATCAAGGCCGCTGGCGCAGAGGCTGCCGGTGAAGGGCTTTCGGCGGAGGAAAAGCGGCGAGCGACGTCGGTCGCAGGGCAGATCTCGATGCCGCTGCTGGCGCGCACGTGGCAGATGCTGCTCAAGGGTATCGAGGAGGCAGGGCGTGCTTCCGATCAGCTCGCAGCGGCTGAAATGGTGCTGATCCGGATCGCTTACACGGCCGATTTGCCGTCGCCTGACGCGGTCATCCGCGCGCTCGGGGGCGGCAGCGGCGCAGCCAATCCAGGGCGTCCGGCAAGTGGTGGCGGAGCACAGCCGGGGCGCGGGCCGCTCAACGCTGATACGTCGACGCCGCCGGGAATGGCGAGAGCGTCGGGAGGGGAAACAGGAGGGCTTGCCGCCGGCCTTCCCCAGGGGGTAGCTGCACGGGCCGCACTGCCCGATCCACGCAGCTTGGCAGAGATCGCCGATCTCGCCGGGGACATGCGCGACATCAAGCTCAAGATGCTGATCGAGGACATGGTCGAGTTGGTCCGGTTCGAGCCCGGGCGTCTGGAGATCAGCTTGCCACCGAATGCACCTGCGGGGTTCACCGGCGAGCTGACCGAGAAGCTTGGAAAATGGACAGGTCGGCGTTGGATCGTCTCGATTTCACGCGAGAAGGGCGCCAGGCCGCTGGGTGTCGTCAAGCGCGAAGCGGAAGCAGCCGAGATCGAGCGTCTGAAAGCCAATCCGGCACTGAAAGCTGTGCTCGACGCATTTCCCGATGCATCCATCAAGGCTATCCGACCGTTGAAAAGCGAAGGCTCGTAGGGTTTCAGACCCTCCGGGTCAGACACCCTGGCAATCGCCGCTATTGTGCTGCTTAACAATTCCCCCTGCTTTCCGGTGTCAGACCCGGAGGGTCTGACACCATCGACCATCGGGAGGTCACGATGAAAGACATCTTCGGCATGATGAAGCAGGTTCAGCAAATGCAGGAGCGCGCACAGCGCATGCAGGAGGAGCTTGCCGCAATCCAGATTGGCGGTGAGGCGGGCGGCGGGCTCGTCAAGGTAACGCTGTCCGGCAAGGGCGACCTGAAGGAAATCAAGATCGATCCGTCGCTGATGAAACCGGAAGAAGCCGAGATCGTCGAGGACCTGGTCGTTGCCGCGATGGCTGACGCCAAAGCGAAAGTCGAGAGCCAGATGCAGTCGAAAATGCAGGAATTGACGGGCGGGCTGCCGATACCGCCGGGGCTGAAGCTATTTTGAACGTAGGGCTCGATCGTAGGGCGGAAGAGCGAAGCGTCTTCCGCCGCGTTTGACCGATCAGATGGCAGATTACCCCCGGCTCATTGGCCGGGGTAATCCGTCCGACGACGGTGCGTTCAGCGGCGGTCGAGCAGGCTGATGACGGCGAGGACGGCGGCTGAAACGGTGAGCTGTGCGATGACGAGACTGGCGATCAGCATGGCGGTTCTCCCTTGGGGTTGGTGAGATTCAGGTTGCCGTAATCTTGGTTTCCAGAAAGTTACCTGGGGAACAAATCCTGGAAGTTCTTGCACAGCGAAGTTCAGTGTCGACTGATTCGGCTGAGGCTGCCGAGCAAAAAAGCCGTCGAAATCAGGACGAGCGAAAAAATTCCTGCTGTCAGCACGAGCTGGCCGAGCATCGATGCGATTGACGACATGGCTGATGTCTCCTCGGAACCGGTGGGTTGCGAGGATGAGAATGGCGGATCGGTGCGTGGTCGGCAGTTCCGCGCGAGACTCCTGCGAGTTCCGCAGCGCCCGTTCAACCCGGGGCCAAGTGGCGCCCGGCGTTGACTTCAGTGGGCGCGGGCGATGCAGAATGTAACGGCGTCGAGCATCGCCTTCTTCGGCGCGCTGTCGCGGAACAGGCCGAGCGCGTCCCGTGCCATGGCGCCGTAGTGACGGGCACGGTCTAGCGTCGCCTCGATGGCTTTGTGGCGTTTCATCAAGGCGATTGCGTGGGGCAGATCGGCGTCGTTGATCTCGCCTTGCACGAGGGTGCGCTGCCAGAATGCGCGTTCTTCCTCCGAACCGCGCCGATACGACAATATGACGGGGAGCGTAATCTTGCCTTCGCGGAAGTCGTCGCCCACGGACTTGCCCAGTCGGGCGCTGTCTCCGGAGTAGTCGAGAGCGTCATCGACCAACTGGAAGGCGATGCCGAGCGATCGGCCGTAGGACTTCATCGCGGCCTGCTCATCGGCGGGACGATTTGCGATCGCGCCACCGACTTCGGTCGCAGCGGAGAAAAGCGCCGCCGTCTTGGCGTTGATGATGGCGAGGTAGTCGTCCTCGGTCGTCGCCATGTTCTTGGAAGCAGCAAGCTGCATCACTTCACCTTCCGCTATCACAGCGGAGGCGTTCGACAGAATTTTGAGGGCGGCCAGGGAGCCGACATCGACCATCATGCGGAAGGCCTGGCCCAGCAGAAAGTCGCCCACCAGCACGCTCGCCTGGTTGCCCCATAAGATGCGCGCGGCCTTCTTGCCCCGGCGAAAGTCGCTGTCGTCGACCACGTCGTCGTGCAGCAGAGTGGCGGTGTGCATGAACTCGACGGCAGCGGCGAGGCGGATGTGACCCTCGCCCTTGTAGCCGACGAGCTTGGCGGCAGCGATGGTCAGCATCGGCCGCAAGCGCTTGCCGCCGGAATCGATCAAGTGGTGGGCGAGTTTCTGAATCAGCTCGACGTCAGAGACGGCCTTATCGAGAATGATCCTGTTAACCTCACCCATATCCTCGCCCACCAGATCCACCAGGGGCTGGAGGGAGGCCTCTCGGGGCTCTTCGAACGGGACGACAACTCCCACGTGTGTTTCCTCGGTTCGCTTCATCCGGATAAGATATAGTTCTGTATCGGGTTCGCAATGGGTCGGCAATTCGCCGCAGCGGGCGGAGGTTCGTGGGTTTAGAATGCGGGAGCTGATGCGGACGAACGATACCGTGGTGGTCGGATTGGCGCGCTCCCTGCTCGAGGCGGAGGGGCTTCTGGTTATGGTTGTGGATGACAACATGAGCGTGCTTGAAGGGGCGATCGGCATGTTTCCGCGACGAGTGATGGTCGTTACGGGCGAGCTTGAACAGGCGCGGACGGTCCTTTCGGAAGCTGGTCTGGGCGAATGGCTGCTGACGGCATGAACGAAGGGGGGGCTGACACTACCGTCGATGTTTTCCTTGGTGGGCGCCTACTTATCGAGCAGCCGGCTAAAGGTTTCCGCGCGGGCCTCGATGCGGTGCTGCTGGCGGCATCGGTCGTGATCGAACCAGATGCGCCCGTGGGGTTTCTCGATGCCGGGGCGGGTGTGGGGACGGCGGGTCTTTGCTTCGGGGTGCGCTACCCTGCCGCGCGGGGGGTACTGGTCGAGGTCGCGCCGCAGTTGGCAAGGCTCGCTGAGGCAAACGTGGTACGCAATGGTCTTACCGGGCGCGTGCGTGTCGTGGAGACGGATCTCACCGGGCCGGCGCATGTTCTCGCAGAGAACGGAATAGCACCAGCCAAGTTCGACGTCGTCATCGCCAATCCGCCTTATCTGGAAAATGGCCGCAACCGCTTGCCCGAGGACAAGGTGGCGGCAGGGGCGTTCGGGATGGAGGCTGGCAGCCTCGAAGCGTGGATGAAGTTTATGGCGCGGGCGGCGGCCGCTGATGCCGTGATGTCGCTCATTCATCGCGCCGATGCGCTGGGCATTGTGCTGGCAGCGATCGGGTCCAGATTTGGTGCGCTCCGCGTGCTGCCCATTCATCCGCGAGAAGGCGAACGGGCGCACCGCATCATCGTTTCCGGTCGCAAAGGCAGCCGCGCGCCGTTGCAGATCCTGCCGGGGCTCGTGCTGCACGGTACGGGCAACGCTTTCCTTCCTGATGTGCAAGCCGTGTTGCGCGATGGCGCGATGCTGCCCGGCTTGCGAGTGTGAGGCAGTACGCAGTAGGCATTCGAAGTCGCGAGCCCTAGCGGGCGGCCCTCAAAAGTAATTCAAAAAAGAGCAATAGCTGATGTGGCCTTTCTCCCGTAAGCCGATCGTTCCCGTGCTGCGTCTCAGCGGCCCTATCGGCATGGTGTCGCCGCTGCGGCCAGGGCTTGCTCTGGCTTCGATGGCCGGGCCGATCGAGAAGGCCTTCACGATGTCGAAATGTCCGAGCGTTGCGCTCGTGATCAACAGTCCCGGGGGCTCTGCGGTGCAGTCGAGCCTGATGTTCAAGCGCATCCGGCAGCTCGCTGAGGAAAACAAAAAGAAGGTCTACGTGTTCTGCGAGGATGTGGCGGCGTCGGGGGGCTACTACCTCGCGGTGGCAGGCGACGAGATCTATGCGGACCCATCGTCGATCGTCGGCTCGATCGGCGTGATCTTCTCGTCGTTCGGTTTCGACAAGGCGATCGAAAAGCTCGGCATCCAGCGGCGGGTCTACACGGCCGGGCTCAACAAGAACGCGCTCGATGCGTTCATGCCTGAAAACGCCGAGGATATCGCGCGCATCAAGAGTGTGCAGGCGGACGTGCACGACGTGTTCATCGGCGTCGTGAAGGATCGGCGTGCCGGCAAGCTGCGCGCGCCTGACGCCGAGTTGTTCTCCGGCGCGTTCTGGTCTGCGCCCAAGGCGCTGGATCTCGGGCTGATCGATGGAGTCGCCGACGTGCGTACGAAGATGCGGCAACTGCACGGAGACAAGGTCGAGCTGAGGGCGGTGCCGATCGGCGGCGGCGGGCTGCTGTCACGATTGCGGCGTGCGCCGGCTGGATTCGAGCGGCTTGGCGGCGGTATGGGGGGCGGGCTCGTCGATGCGGAAGACGCGCTGTCGGCGATCGAGACGCGCGCGATGTGGGGGAAGTTCGGGTTGTAAGGTTATTCACCCACCCCGAACGCCCTTTGCGATTTCTTTCCCCTTGTCGAACTCGGCGCGGCGGCGGGTGATTTCTTCGGGGGAGAGCCGGGCGATGTTGGAATAGTCGAGTTTCCAGGTGGGATCGTCGCTCCAACGCTGGGGGGATTGCACGGTCGTGCGCGGGCCGGGGGCCGTCTCGAGAACGCGCAGCGCAAGTTCCAGGGTGGCGGCCTGCGAGGCTTTGTCGTTGGGGCGGCCGGCGGCGTTGCCCAGAGGGAAGTCCGAGAACATAAGCCGGGGCACGCCGACCCATTCGACGATGTCCTTCGCGCAGCCCATGACGACAGTGGCGATGCCGGCTGCTTCGAGCGCTCGGGCGGTGAGGCTGACGGTCTGATGGCAGACGGGGCAGTTGGGTATGAGCAGCGCGGCGTCGACGCGGTCGGCCTTGCCGCGCGCGACGATCTCGGGGGCGTCGGTTTCGAGTGTGGTACGGTGGCTGCGGTTGGTCGGCGCGCCATGGAAGCGTGGCGCGACGCTGCCGATGCGGCCGTGGTGTGCTGCGTCGCGTAGAGCTGGCAGCGGGAAATAGGCGCCGGTGTCTTCGGCTGTGGTGTGCGCGCGGTCGATGGCGATGTGGGAAATGCGCAGGTCGTGGTCCCGGCCGGTGTCGCCGGAATAGACCGAATAGAATTTCGCGGCTGCGTTGTAGGGCGCGCGGGGGCCTTGGTCGCCGGCGTCGGGGCGATACGGCGCAGCGGTGGTGATGATCGCCACGCGGGATTGCGATAGCGGCTTCGTCAGCGGCGTGAAGGGGGCGTCCGCGTAGTGCGCGAAGACGTAGGGCGCACCATAGCCGAGACCTGCGTAGTAGTCGCGGATACGCTGGAGGTAGGGAATCGGTGCGTCGTCGGGCGGGGCGAAGCCGAAGGCAGCCGCAGGATCGATGTCGGGGGTGGAAGCGGTCATCGCGCCTGATCGTTTTCTTGGGCCTCTCTTTGGGTTCTAACGCTTTATCTCGACGCGGGGCTTGTCACGGGTGGCGTCGACCTTGGTCTGGGCCTTGTCGCCGATGATGGTGATTTGGAGTTTCTGCGCGCGCGGAAAGCTCTTGAAGTAGTCGAGTTCGATCGTCTGGATCAGTTCGGGCTTGGTGCAGGTGAACTTGTATTCTGCGTGGAATTCGGAGTGAGCCTCGGCTTCTTTGGCTTTGGCCTGGCTGGCTTTTCCGTGGCTGTGGCCGTGGTCGTGGGCACCGCCGCCGACGAGCTTGACACTCTTGGACGCGACCTTGCAGCCGGCGGCTTCCGGAAGCTTGATGAGGGTGAGCGGTTTTGCCAACGTCGCGCGTGCCTGGGAGACGGCCTGCTTCTGCTCGGCGGTCTTGGCGGTGTGCTCGAAGCCGACGATGTCGTTGGCCGGCACCTCGAATTCCATCTCCACCGTGCGCCGCTCGAAGGCGATGCCGAGCTTGCCTGCGCCGTGTTCATGAGCGCCGAGTTGGCGTTGCGGCTCATCGGGTTGTTGCTGGGCGAGGGCGGGGCCTGCGAACAGCACGAGCAGGCTGGCCAAGGAAAGGGTGCCACGCATGATTGCTCTCCGTGCTGATGGTAAGGAAATGGACAGTTCGGCGGAAGCCTCAAGTACGAACCGAGATGGTTACACTATAACGTAATGCTGGCGTCAATCGGGCAAGGTAGTCGAGTGGTCGACTGGTCCGACGGCAAGGGAATGACTACGTGATAGGCAGACGGCATGTTGGTCGTCGTCATCGCCATTTCTGGCCCGAATGTTCAGGTTCATCGCAGTTCATGTCCGTCCGTCAGCCGACATCATCCAGTTCGGGTTCGCCTCACGTGGTGACGCTCGGCTGCCGCCTAAATGCTGGTGAGGCCGAGATGATCCGCCGGCATGCAGCCGTGGCGGGGCTCGGGGATGCGGTGATCGTCAATACTTGCGCGGTGACGCAGGAGGCTGTGCGCCAAGGGGCGCAGCAGATCCGGCGGCTGCGCCGCGAGCGGCCGGGTGCGCGGGTGATCGTCACCGGGTGTGCGGCGCAGGTCGAGCCGCAGCGGTATGCCGGGATGGCCGCAGTCGATCACGTCATCGGCAACGTGGAGAAGATGCAGCCGGGAACTTATCGTGTGCTGGCTGAACCTTCGGGCGCGCCGCGACTGATGGTCGGCGATATCATGGCTGCTCATGACGTGGCTGAGCCCAGCGGCGAAGTGCTATCGCCGATTCCACGTGCGTTCGTGCAGGTTCAGAACGGGTGCAATCACCGTTGCACGTTCTGTGTCATCCCGTTTGGCCGGGGGCGTTCGCGCTCGGTACCGGCCGATGATGTCGTGACGCAGGTGCGGAGGCTCGTCGAAGCGGGGATGCCGGAAGTGGTGCTGACCGGCGTCGATGTGACATCGTGGGGTGACGATCTGCCGGAGCGGCCCCCATTCGGTCGCCTCGTGCGTAAGGTGCTGCGTGAGGTTCCTGAGCTTGCACGGCTGCGGCTTTCGTCGATCGATCAGGCGGAGACTGACGCGGAACTGCTGGCGGTCATCGCCGAGGAGCCGCGATTGATGCCGCACCTGCATGTTTCGCTGCAGTCGGGCGCGGATCTCATCCTGAAACGGATGAAGCGGCGTCACAGCCGAGCGGATGCGATCGCGCTCTGTTCGGAAGTGCGACGGCGACGGCCTGACATCGCGCTGGGCGCGGACCTGATCGCCGGGTTTCCGACCGAGACGGAGGCGCACTTCGAGGACACGATGTCGATCGTGGACGAGTGCGGTCTGACATTCCTGCACGTGTTCCCATATTCGGCGCGACGCGATACACCGGCAGCCCGCATGCCGCAGCTGCCTGGTGAGGTGGTGCGCGAGAGGGCTGCGCGGCTGAGAGAAAAGGGGCGAGCGGTGCTCGAGGATTGGTTGGTGCGGTTTACAGGGCAGACCATCAACGCCGCCCTGGAACGGGCAGGCGGAGCGGAGCTTCCGGGGCGCACGCCGCAGTTTGCTCAGGTTTCCATCCGTGGCGTTGGCACGGGCCAAAAGGCTGGAGATGTGGTCGCAGTGCGCGTGACAGGTGTTGACGGGGGCCGGCTCGTCGCGGAGGTGGCGGCATGAGCGAGGAGCCGCAAAAGAGGTCGCTGTTTGGGCGTTTGTTCGGTCGCGGTGCGAAGCCGGCAGAGGAGACACCTCGAAGCGACGAGAAGCCCTTCGAAATAGCGGAAGCTGCGGCGACGGTCGAGGCGCCGGCAGAGGCAGAAGCCTCGGCGACCGCCGGTCAGGCTGGGGGCCAAGCGGACGTCGTGCAGGCCGACATGGTCGAGCCGGAACCCGTCGCCGAACTTGTGCCCGAACCGGAACCCGTAGCGCCGCCGGCGAAGGTGTCGTGGTTCCAGAGATTGACGGCGGGCCTGAAGAAGACCTCGGCAAAACTCGCCGAGGGAATCACGAGCGTTTTCACGAAACGCAAACTCGATGCGTCGACGCTGGAGGAACTCGAGGATCTGCTGATCCAGGCCGATCTTGGTGTCGAGACCTCTATGAAGATCACGGAGGCGCTGGCCAAGGGGCGGTTCGATAAGAGTATCGATCCGGAAGAGGTGAAGGCGATCCTGGCGGCGGAAGTCGCCAAGGTACTGGAGCCGGTGGCCAAGCCGTTGGAAATCAAGCCTCAGCACAAACCGCACGTCGTCCTTGTCGTCGGCGTCAACGGTACGGGCAAGACCACGACGATCGGCAAGTATGCAAAGCAGTACACCGGGCAGGGCTTGAAGGTGATGCTTGCGGCCGGCGATACGTTCAGGGCCGCGGCTATCGACCAGCTCAAGATCTGGGGCGAGCGGACTGGAGCGCCTGTCGTGGCGAGAGATGTCGGCGCTGATTCGGCTGGGCTTGCGTTCGATGCCCTCAAGGCAGCTCGAGACGGTGGCTACGATGTTCTCCTGATGGACACGGCGGGCCGGTTGCAGAACAAACAGGCGCTGATGGACGAGCTGGAGAAGGTCATCCGCGTAATGCGTAAAGTCGATCTGACCGCGCCGCACGACGTGGTGCTCGTGCTCGATGCGACAACGGGACAGAACGCATTGTCGCAGGTAGAGGTATTTCGTGACCGTTCGGGGGTTACAGGTCTTGTGATGACAAAATTGGATGGTACCGCTCGCGGTGGGATACTAGTGGCGATCGCGGCCCGATTCGGGCTTCCGGTTCATGCCATCGGAGTGGGGGAAGGCGTCGACGATCTGCAACCTTTCGATGCTAACGAGTTCGCACGGGCGATCGCGCTCGGTTAGTGTACGGCGCCGTCAGGCGGTGTTCGATGGTTGTGCGGTCGGGTGTGCCTAGAACGAGGTTTTGTCGAATGAGCTTTCTGAAGCGCGTCTACCCGTTCAATGCGGAGCAGAGCGTCAACATTCTCAGTGAGTTCGGCCCGCTCGTGACGATGTTCGTCGTCAACGGGGCGACCGGGGACATCAATGCGGGAACGTGGGCGCTGATCGTCTCCACGGTTGTCGCCATGGCGGTCATGCGCTGGGTGCTGGGGCGCTTTCCGGTGTTTCCGATCATCGCAAGTAGCGTGACGATCGTCTTCGGTTTGCTGACCATCATTACTCATGATCCAATGTGGGTGCAGATCAAAGTCTCTATTTTCAATGCGTTGTTTGCCGGTTTTCTGTTTGGAGGTCTGTTCTCGACGTCGCCCGTCATGAGCCGGTGGTCGTTGATCACCGTGATCGGGATCTTGGTCGTCGGCGTCAGTCTGCAGACGCCACTGGTAATGAGTTCGCTGGCGACCGGTCAGTGGCCTGCCCTTGGCGACCCGAACAATCCGTTGCTGGCCAATTTGATGTGTCTGGGGTCGCTGGCCGTCGGCTTCTTCGTTGGAATGGCGTTCAAGCGCAACTTCTTCGGCTACATCTTCGAGAAGACTTTCCATTTCACGCAAGAAGGCTGGGATCGCTTCACTTTCAGCTTCGCCTGGTTCTTCATCTTCACCGCCGTGTTGAACGAGGTCATCCGTCAGGTGTTCGATGCCGATGTCGAATATGCCTTGCCGATCTTTGGCATGAAGAAGGGCATCGATATCTGGATCCTGTTCAAGATCGGGTTCATCATGCCGATCAGCGGGATCTACGCATGGTATCTGACGCGGTTGATGCAGCCTTATCGGATCGATCCGCCGGATGGGCATGCGGCTGCAACGCCGACGAGCGGCGTGGCAGACCACTCCTATTCGATGGCGCCGGCAACGGCTCGCAAGTCGACCAATTCCAATCCGCGCTGAGACGGGGCTTCAAAGATGGCCGCGGGGTGGTGGAGGTTGATCTTAAACCTCACCCTGCGCATTACTGAAGGACGGCCGCGGTTTGCCCGTCGCGCATTCGGCGCTTTCGATTCTCGGGGCATGGTGATAGCTGCTGTCTGATACGACAGGAGACTGGGACCTATGACCGACAAGCCGTCCGCTGGACAGGAACCGGAGATTTCTCCGCAGCAGCTCCTCAAGATGCTGCTCGAGGTCGGACCCATCGGCGTGTTCTTCCTGGTCAATGCCTATCGCGGAATATTCTGGGGCACCGGCGCCTTCATGGTGGCGACGGCTATTGCACTGCTGGCCTCGCACCTTCTGTTGGGCAAAATCCCGATCATGCCTCTGATTTCCGGGGCATTCGTGCTGGTGTTCGGCGGGTTGACTCTCGTCCTGCAGGACGAACTCTTCATCAAGATGAAACCAACGATAGTGAACACACTATTCGCGGTCATTCTGCTCGGTGGCGTTGCTTACGGGCAGGCGTTTCTCAAGTACATTTTCGGAGAAGTCTTCAACCTGACGGAGGAAGGCTGGCGTGTACTGACAATTCGGTGGGCCGTCTTCTTTCTGGTCCTTGCGGTGATCAACGAGGTGGTTTGGCGCTCGTTCTCGACGGACTTCTGGATCGGCTTCAAGGTGTGGGGGATCATGCCGCTGACGATGGTATTCGCGGTCGCCCAGGTAGGCCTGATCAAGCGCTACGAGAACCGCGCCGAGGGCTGAAGTTGGTGGAGAATCGATTCCGATCGTCGACGCAAAGGGCTAGAAATTTGCAAAGTATTGACAAGATTTGATCGGCGTTCATTGACACATGCCGCTGATCCCGCTTAAGGGTTAGGTACATTAGTTCCGATGCGATGCTGAAGCGGAGCGGAGCCGGGCGGCAAGGCGTAGCCAGCCGACGTTAACTTCGTTGAATGCGACGATGCTTCTACTCCAGGGAACTTATTCGGTTGAAACCCGTTTTTGCTGGGGTTCTTGCATGAAGTCGACGCCCTCCATGGCTAAAGAAAAAAGCGCGGAACGCCTCGATCGCTCTCCGATCCACTTGTTGCATCGCGCCGGGCAATGCGCGGGTGATATATTTCAAAGCGAGATGTCGGACGGTGGCTTGACACCACGCCAGTTCGCGATCCTGCTCACGGTCTCGCAAAACGAAGGTCTGAGCCAGACCAACCTGGTGGAGCGTACTGGCATCGACCGGTCGACGCTCGCCGACATCATCCGGCGGATGATCAAGAAGGGGCTGCTCCATCGCCGCCGGACCAAGGAAGATGCGCGTGCTTATGCCGTGCGCCTCACAGACGAAGGCATGCGCGTGCTGAAGGCTGCCGATCCCGTGGCACGTAAGGTCGACGACAAGGTGCTGGGCGTGCTGACCTCGTCCGAGCGCGAGCGTTTCCTGCAGGATCTGGCGAAGATCGTGCGGACGCTCGGGACGATGACGCCGGCCGGCGGCACCAAATCTCGCGACTAGAATGGGTTGATATCGAGGCCCGCAAAATCGCCCGCTGCATTGCAGCGGGCGATTGCGTTTGGGTTGATCACGATGGCTGCTTTTTCAGCAGCTTGCGCTCGATCAGGGTTTCGGCGATCTGGACCGCATTCAATGCGGCGCCCTTCAATAGATTGTCGGAGACGATCCACATGACAAGGCCGTTCTCGACCGTCGCATCCTCACGGATGCGGCTGACGTAGGTGGCGTACTCGCCTGCGGCCTCGATCGGGGTCACGTAACCGCCGGGCTCGCGCTTGTCGACGAGAAGAACGCCGGGTGCTTCGCGCAGAATCGAGCGAGCTTCGGCCACCGTCATCTGACGCTCGAACTCGACGTTGACGGATTCGCAATGGCCGACGAACACAGGCACGCGCACGCAGGTGGCGGAGACCTTGATTTTCGGATCAATGATCTTCTTGGTCTCCACCAGCATCTTCCATTCCTCTTTCGTGTACCCGTCCTCCATGAAGACGTCGATCTGGGGAATGACGTTGAAGGCGATCTCCTTCGGGAACTTCTTGGCCGGGAATTCCTGGCCTGGAACGTACTTACCCTTGGTCTGCGACCAGAGTTCGTCCATCGCCTCTTTTCCCGCGCCCGAGACCGACTGGTAAGTGGACACGACGATACGCTTGATGCCGGCTGCATCGTGCAGCGGTTTCAGGGCGACGACCATCTGGGCCGTGGAGCAGTTGGGATTGGCTATGATGCCTTTCTTGGTCCAGCCGGCGAGTGCGTCGGCGTTGACCTCCGGCACGACGAGTGGCACGTCCTGGTCGTAGCGCCAGCACGAAGAGTTATCGATCACGACGCAGCCTTTTGCCGCGATCTTCGGGGCGTATTCCTTGGCTGGGCCAGAGCCGGCCGACATCAGGCAGATGTCCACGCGCGAGAAGTCGAAGTTCTCAAGGTCCAGGCATTTCAGGATCTTGTCACCATAACTGACCTCGGTTCCTAGCGAGCGACGGGAGGCGATGGCGAACACCTCGTCAGCGGGAAACTTGCGCTCGGAGAGGACGTTCATCATTTCGCGCCCGACGTTGCCGGTGGCGCCAACGACTGCAACCCGGTAGCCCATGTCGTTCGATCCTCGTTGGCGCGGGGCCGCGACGTGCGGCTGCGCGAAATACCCTGTGGAGCCGTGAGATACGCGCAGTCGCGGGGTCTTTCAAGCGCGCCTTGGAGCGATGGGCCGGATGGAGGCCTGGTACCGGCGGCAGGTGCTACCTTCCCAACCGTAGGACGGGATCGAGGGCCGGCATTCCCAGGATGGTGGCGGCGGCGACGAGGCCGATGGCTATGCGCTTGAACGTCGCGGGGGAGGCCATGCCGAAGGACGCGGACCCCAGGAAGATCCCCAGGGCGTAGCCGGGGGCGGCTGCGGCGGCCAGCCACAGAACTTTGGACGGCAGCAGGCCACGAATCGCGAACAGTGCAAGCGAGAACCACATCAGGATCGCGAAATAGACGATCAGGTTGGCCCGCATTCTTGCGGTCTCCAGGCCGGCGCTCAGCCAGTACATGACGACTGGTGGTCCTCCGATCTGGGCCAGACCGCTCATCAGCCCTGAGACGAGGCCCACCCCTGCGGCGATGGCTGGCTTGGGACGGGCGGGCAGTTGCCAGTTCGACAGCATCAGCCAAAGGGAGATGAAGATCAGGACGGTGACGGCCCAGCGAACCGTTATCGGATCGAGAGCAGTCAGGATCTGGTTGCCGAGCGGCAGGCCGACAAGGCCACCAACTGCGACACGGCTCACATCGCTCCACGAGCAGGCTTTGAACGCGTGCGCGATCATCGGTATTGCTACGGTGAGGTCTGCAATCAGCAGCACGGGCATCGCGACCACGGGGCCAAGCGACGCTGCCGCAATCGGAACATAGATCATCGCTGCGCCGAAGCCGGAAAAGCCGCGTGCGAGACCGGCCAGGAGAGCTGCGAGAATTGTGATCGGTGCCGCTGCCGCAATCTCCTGCGGCAGAACCGATGCCAGCACCTCGCCAATCAATAGCTCAGCTTTCGACAGGAAGCCTGGGCTAGCGCTTGCTCGATCTCAGTAATGTAGGTGCGCCCTTTCAAGGGGGCCTGGATGACGATCAGGCCGGAACGGTTCGGCGAGGTTACCTGGCTTACGTCCTGGTCGAGTGAACGTGCATCGTGCATTGGGCCGAGGAACCGCTCGCCGCCTGGGAGAACAAGGAGATTGAGATTGATGCGGCGCTGCTCCGGGGCAGGCAGCGAATAGAAACTTTCGCCGCCGGGGCCATAAGCGGTCAACGTCCAGCCAGGCTCGGCCAGCAGCGCGTGAACGACGAGGGGGCCTTCGCGCAGGTCGTAGCGGCAGATGGCATAGCGCGCGTCGGGCGTCTGGTAGGGCAAAACCTGCGCGCGTGGGCGGGCTTGCGGCAGAATGACGAACGCGTTCAGCGGCAACGTTCGTTGCAGGCGGGCGACGGCGTCGCTGCGATACAGGTAGGGCATCGCGAAGACGGTGCATATGTGCACGATGCCCGCGGCGACGAGGGCTGCGGCAACTACGGGCCAGCGGGAGAGCAGGTGTTTGACGAAGCTCATCTGCAGCCGATCCTACGTATGCTCGGGAGCTGCTGGGCGCTTTCGGTGACCGAGGGCTTCGGCTCGATCATGGTCAGCAACAGAGATAGCCGGCCCGCGCCGCCGACAGGCAGCCAATTGCCGGGGCGGGCCTCGCGCGCAAGCACGATGAAGAACGAGCCGTCGGGATTGGTGGCGATGGTCTGGCTGGTGAACGAATGCCGGTCTGCCGAATTGGGGATCAGCAGGCCGTTGTCGTCATAGACGGCGAGGTTGAACCAGGTCGCGTCGATGGGCTCGGATTCGAGCAAGTACTCGCAGCTCGAGTGCAGCCGCCGGCCTTCGATGTCGAAGCGGGTTTCCCAGGTCGCGGCGATCTGAGTGCTGAGAGGCAGGTTTCCGGTCTTGGCCTGACGAGCGCGCGTGTAGGGATCGAGATCCTTCTGCCCTGCGCGGGTCCACATCATCCAGGGACCATTGCGTTGGGTGGTAAGGGCGGTTCCACGGTCGATCATCCAGAACGCCGAGCCGATACCCAGGACGAGCGATATGACGGCGAACAGCACAGCGTTCGTCGAGATCGACAGTCCGGTCAACAGCATGCGCCGTAAGCGGACGAGGCGATAGCCGAAGGAAACAGTGGTGCCGGAAAGTGCCATTAGCGGTTCACGTCAGGGTTCGCATCCAGCTTGAATAAAAAGCATAACTCATTGGCGGGCGCGTGAGGCATTCGTGCTGTCGGCTGATGCGGGGCCTACGTCGGCACGGCGTTCGGGCACTGGCTGTGCCGGCGTGCCCTGCTGCTGGGGGGCACTCGGTGTGCGTCCAGGTTCTGTGGGGGCGTCACCTGGCAGCCCGCCTGCCTTGCGCATCATCTGTGCGAGTTTTTTCAAGGCCTCGCGCGTTTCGTTTGGCATGATGCTCTGCTGGCGGCGGGGACCGTTCGCGGCGGTTCCGGCGACCTGATCGCGCTTCTGCGGCTCGGCTGCGATCTGGCTGCGCTCGGCTTCCTGCATGGGGTGCGGCCGCAGTCCGGGAATGGTCGGAATTCGCGTCGTGCCGTGGATGGGTGCCATCAGCTGATGATAGACTTGGGCTGCGACGCCGCCGCCGGTCGTGCCGCCGGCCATCGGGCGGTTGTCGTCGTTGCCGAACCAGATGCTGGTCACATACTTGCCTGTGCCGCCGACGAACCAGATGTCCCGGGGGCCTGTGCTGGTGCCGGTCTTACCGACCACGTTGGTGAAATCGAGAGCGGCCGACTTGGCCGTGCCGTCCGTCACGACGCGCTGCATCATCTGAGCCATGGAATGAGCGACTCGCGGAGCAACGATCTGGGTTGCTTCGGGTTCGTCGCGTTCGTGGCTATAGACGACTTCGCCCTTGGAGTTGGTAATTTCTAGAACGCCGTACGGTTTTGCCCGTTTGCCGCCGTTCAGGAATACCGCTACGCCGCCGGTGTGCTCGAGCGGGGTGATACCATAGTCGCCTAGAGCCATCGAGCATGTTTTGCGGATTCCGCGGATACCGACCCGGCGCGTCATTTCGATGACGTTATCGCGGTCGAATCGTAAGGAAAGCGCGGTTGCCGTCGTATTGAGAGACTTGGCCAAGGCCATCCACATGGGCATGCGCGCGCCCGAGCCGTGGCTACCGCCGTAGTTTTGTGGGTGCCAATTGCCGCAAGATGGCGAGCTGTCGGTGACGCTACTCTCGGGGGTCATGTTGCCGCGTTCGACCGCGGTCGCATAGACGTAGATCTTGAACGAGGAGCCGGGCTGGCGCCTGGCATTGGTGGCGCGGTTGAACTGGCTTTCGCCGTAGTCAGGACCGCCAGCCAATGCGCGCACCATCCCGTCGGGTTCCAGGATAACGAACGCGCCGGAATTGAAGCGATGTTGCCGGCCCTTCTGGCGGATTGCGGCGGTCAACGTCTCTTCCGCGTGCTTCTGCATGGCGAGGTCGACGGTGAGGCGGGCGGTCAAGGTGAACTGGCCTTTGCCTTCCATGAGCTTTTGAACTTCGTCGAAAGCCCAGTCCAGGAACCAGTCAGGACTGTTGGTCTGGCGCTGCTCGATGGTCTGGGCCGGATAGAGTCGGGCCTGATGGACCTGGCCTTCGGTATAAAAGCCGGCTTCGACGAGGTTCGACAGGACCTCGTTGGTGCGGGCCCGCGAGAGCGGCAGGTTGACATGTGGGGCGTACTTCGTCGGCGCCTTGAACAGTCCGGCGAGCATGGCGGCTTCGGCCATGTTGATCTCGCGGACCGACTTGCCGAAATAGAACTGGGATGCCGATTCCACGCCGAAGGCACCGCCGCCCATATAGGCGCGGTCGAGGTACATTTTCAGGATCTCCCGCTTCGTGTAGCGGGACTCCAGCCAGAATGCGTAGAATACTTCCTTGATCTTTCGCTGCAGCGAGCGCTCGGAGGTCAGGAACAGGTTTTTGGCGAGCTGCTGGGTGAAGGTCGATCCGCCCTGTACGGTTTCGCCCGCCTTGATGTTTTCGACGAGTGCGCGAGCGGTGCCGAGGAAATCGACGCCGAAATGCTCGTAGAAGCGCCGGTCCTCGGTGGCCATCGCCGCCTTGACCATATGCTCGGGGATTTCCTTGAGAGGGACAGCGTCGTTGAGATTGATGCCCCGCTTGCCGATTTCATTGCCGTCGATGTCGAGGAATTTGACGCTGTATTTGCCACCGGCGACGAGCTTGCCGTCCTCGATTTCATTCAGTGCGGGAAGCGCCAGGATATAGAGCACCACGAGGCCGCCGGCGCCCATCGTCAGGCATTCGGAGATGCCCTCGTTGGCGAGCTTGCGCCAGCCCGCCAGGCGGAAGCGCGCGAAATAACTCGACAATCCGTTGTAATAGTCCTTGGCGCGATGCCAGACGGTGGCCGCAGTCGAATCGACCCAGGCATCGATGCCGAGCCAATTGATCCGGCGATTACTCCCGCCTTGTCGGAAGAACCAGTCGCTCACGGTGTTCGGGCCTCTGTTCGCCTGGCGTTCGATTTGCTCGGCGGTGTCGTTGCCTATCGTCGAGTTTCGGCAGTTGAATAGCACGCCGGCGGGGGATGGGCGACCAGTCGCGTAGCAATTCCCGTGGGCTGTTGCTATCCAATCGACTCACATGACGGCGGAATTCGGATTGTTTATCATCGTCCGTGGGTCGAGAGCGAGGGATCAGTTTGCAACAGCCGGTAGAGCCGTTCTGGCGGACCAAGAAGCTCGAGGAGATGAACGCGGAAGAGTGGGAGTCGTTATGCGACGGCTGTGGTCGCTGCTGTCTCGTTAAACTCGAAGACGAGGAAACCAAGGAAGTTGAGCTGACGCGCCTCACCTGCCGTCTCCTCGACGTGGGATCGTGCCGCTGCTCCGACTACGAAAACAGATTCAAAGTTGTCCACGATTGCATCAAGATCGACGCGGCCGCCGTACGGGAAATCGACTGGCTGCCCTCGACCTGCGGGTATCGGCTTGTCCGGGACGGGCGGGACTTGGCGTGGTGGCATCCATTGGTGTCGGGCGATCCGAACACGGTGCACGAGGCCGGCGTTTCGGTACGCGGTTGGGCGATCAGCGAGGCCAAGATCAAGGCCAAGAACGTGCACCGGTACATCATCAAGGAGCCGGTTGCGGGGTAGGTGGACCGGCGCGGTTTGAGTTTGCGGTGGGGATGTCGTTGTTTCCGCGCGGCTCTGGTTGGCCTATGATCCGATGATCGCCAGTCCAGGGAGAATATCCGATGGCTCAAGATCAAGCGCCCAAGTTTTCCACGCTCGCCATACATGCCGGCGCTGCTCCGGATCCATCGACTGGTGCGCGTGTCACGCCGATCTATCAGACCGCTTCATTCGTGTTCAACGATGCCGATCACGCTGCTTCGCTGTTTGGGCTGGAAGCGTTCGGCAATATCTATACGCGGCTGACCAATCCGACGCAGGCTGTACTCGAAGGCCGTGTGGCCGCGCTCGAAGGAGGCACTGCGGCGCTTGCCGTGGCGTCGGGTCATGCCGCGCAGTTTCTGGTGTTCCACACCCTGCTCGAGCCGGGCGACGAGTTCGTGGCGGGGAGGCAGCTCTATGGCGGCTCGATCAACCAGTTCAATCACAGCTTCAAGAAATTCAACTGGAACGTCGTATGGGCAGATGCGACCGATCCCGCTTCCATCGAGAAGGCTATTACGGCGAAGACCAAGGCGATCTTTGTGGAATCGATTGCTAACCCGGGTGGGCTTGTCATCGATCTTGCGGCGATAGGGGCGATCGCCAAGAGAGCCGGCATTCCGTTGATCGTGGATAATACGCTGGCTTCGCCGTATTTGTGCCAGCCCAAGCAGTTCGGCGCCGATATCGTCGTCCACTCGCTGACCAAGTTCATGGGGGGGCACGGCAACTCCATCGGTGGCGTCATCGTCGATTGCGGTACGTTCGATTGGCTGGGAGCGAAGCATCGCTACAAGACGCTGGTCGAGCCCAATGCGTCGTACAACGGCATGAAGCTCGCCGAGACGTTCGGCAATTTCGCATTCGCCATCGCCGCTCGCGTCATGGGTTTGCGCGATATCGGCCCGGCGATCTCGCCGTTCAATGCGTTCCTGATCTTGACCGGCATCGAGACCTTGCCGTTGCGCATGCAAAAGCACTGCGAGAATGCACTCGCTGTCGCGACCTATCTATCGAAGCACCCGAAGGTCGCATGGGTGAACTACGCGGGTCTGCCGTCTAGTCCGAACCATGCGATGCAGATGAAAATCGCGCCGAAAGGGGCCGGGGCAGTCTTTACGTTCGGGGTGAAGGGCGGTTACGAGGCCGGCACCAAGCTCGTTGCCAAGCTCAAGCTTTTTTCGCATCTGGCGAACATCGGCGATGTCAGGAGCCTGGTGATCCATCCAGCCTCGACGACACATCGGCAGTTGACCGATGAGCAGCGCACGGCGGCGGGGGCGGGCCCAGATGTGGTGCGGTTGTCCATCGGGATCGAGGACAAGGACGACATCATCGGGGATCTCGATCAGGCGCTGGCCGAGGTTTAGGGGGCGGGGTGGGCGCGAGAGGGTCTCTGATCCAAACCCCGGACTTTGACGGAGGCGCATCTTCGACATGATGGGACGCCCTCTTAGGAGCCAACCCCCAAACTTCTGCATTGCCTGAAGCCGAGTGAAGCGAGGTTATCCGGGATCTTTACGCGTCTGAGAGGTGTAAAGACTCCGGATCTTCACGCTCCGACCTCACGCTCCGACCTCACGCTCCGACGTCACGGTCGGATCGTTTGTCCGGGGATACAGTAGAAAATTCGTGACCAGCCAACAGTCTGATTTGGCACCTATGAGTGGCGCCGTCCGGATTCGTTGGCGTCAGTTGCCGTAGACGGCTTTGACCTTGGCGATCAGGTCCGGGGGCATTCGGTCGATTCCCTCGACGACGCGGCCCAGGGCTTCTCCCGTGGCGGGGAGGATTTCCATCGAGACCTGTTTCAGGTCGCCTGCGAACTCCGGGTCGGTCATCATGCGATCGAAGGCGCGTCGCAGCGTGTCGAGGCGGTCAACCGGAATGCCGGGAGGGGCGAGTACGGCGCGGCCGATTTCGACCGCGGTCATGACGGCGGAGAGGATCGACCTTTCGTCGTCGTTGCGCGCCAGCTCGATGACTGTCGGAACTTCGGGCATCGCGGGATGCCGCGTGGCGCCGTACTGCAGCAGGAAACGGACCTTGCCCGTTTCGATCCATGATCCATGCGCCGTCTTGACGATCTCGTAGCTCGTCGAGTGGCCTTGCACCTCGCCGCGCTCCATCGCCAGCATCGCGTCGGCCGAGCCCTTGTAGCCGAGGATCATCTTGAACTTCGTGCCGAGCACGTTGTTCGTCACCGTCGGATAGATGACGATGTTCGAGCCGACGCCGGTGCCGGCGAACGTGACCTCGGTGGTCATCGCGTCGGCGACCGTGCGCACCGGTGCGGTGTGCCAGACGAACGCCACGTTGTGGCCGGGGGAGATGCGGCCGATCCAATTGAACTTCGAGGCTTCGAAGCGGGCCGCAGCCGGGTTCAGGCGAGCATCGAGCGGCATGGTCGGCGAGACGATAGCGAGGACGCTGCCGTCTTTGGGCGCGACGGTGAAGACGTGGTTCGAGGCGAGCATGCTGCCCGCGCCCGGCATGTAGCGGATCACGACCGACGCTCCCGGTGCGATATGGCGGCCGAGATGACGAGACACCGGCCGGGCGAAAAGATCGTAACCGCCGCCGGGTGGGAAGCCGACGATGAGGTCCAGCGCGCGGCCTTTGTAGTAATCGGCGGGAGGTTGTGCCTTCGCGAATGCCGAGGCGAGCGTCAGCGCGCAGACGAAGACGAGAAGGCGGCCAATCATCGGTGGTCATTCTCCAGCGTAAAAAGGGCCGGTGCCACAGGTGCACCGGCCCGATGATGATCGCATAATTCGCTCAGGTGGCCACGACGCGATGTGGCGCTCGTCCTGTCGACTGGCGGGCGTCAGACCCTCCGGGTCTGACGCCATTGCAGCGAGCTCACTTCGCCAAGGGATCGGGACGGTACTGGAAGTGCGCGGCGAGCGGCTTGGTGCCCTTGCCGCCTTCGATCAGCCAGGGCGTGCGGTCGCCGTTTGCGGCCCAGAGGCCACGGCCTTTCCAGCCGGCGTTGGGATCGTCGATGCGGCCGTCGAAGCCCTTGGCGTAGAAGCCCAGCGGATAGGGCACGCGGATCGAGACCATCTTGCCGTCCTTGTCGAGTGCGACGAGGCCGTCCATCAGGTTGGCGGTCGACATCGGAATGTCTTCGCCCATGCCGAATACGTTGTGCTGATCGACCCACGAGTAGTAGCTCGACTCGACGCTGTTCTCGCCGATGCCCTTGAAGCCGGGGCCCGGGTACTGGTGGAAGCTCCAGCCTTCGGGGCAGTGGTTGCCGGTCGCGGTCGGGCCATTGAGCGGACCCTTGCACTTGCGGCGGTCGAAGATGCCCATATGGCCGGAAGCCAGAGAGACGACGGCGCGGCCCTGCTTGTCGATGTCGCCGCCGCGGATGCCGAAGCCCGGCATCGGCGTGTAGTAGATCTCGGCGAGCGCCTTATGAGGATTCTTGCCGGGATCGATCCGGACGATGGCGCCGGGGTTGCCACGAATAGCGCCCCAGATGGAGCCGTCCGTCGGGCTCGGCATGACCGCGTAGAAGGTCGGGCCGATGCGCATGTCCTTCTTGGGGTCCATCGGCTGGCCGGGTTCGGTCCACTCGCCGCGGACGCCGTCGCCGTTGGTGTCGAGCACGATCGGCGTCCAGCCCTGTGACTTCTCGATGTCGCCGGTCTCGTCGAGCATCTTGGTGTTGATCCAGCCGACGTTGCCGCCGCCGCCACCGGTGCTCATCCAGAGCGTGTCATTGGCGTCGTAGCCGAACTGAAGATGGTGCGAGCCGAAGCACGTCTGATAGGCGGTGTATTTCTTCGTCGCGGGATCATACACCGTCACGCGGCGGTTCGTGGCGTTAAGGGGGAACTCGACAGCCGAGGGGTGCTTGGAGCCCTTCTTGCAGAAGTCGGGGTTGTCGGGCTTATGACCAGTCGCCGCCATCCAGACCCGGCCTTTACGGTCGAGCATGGAGTTGTGGTTGTTGGCGCGGCTGTTCCAGATGTTCTCCTCGCCCCAATAGGCCGAGGGCTGCAGGATCTTGATCGAGCCGGCGTTGCCCGGTCCGAGTGCCAAAGGCATGTCGGGCGTCGTCGGCAGCACGAAGTTCGTTGCGACGTTCTTCACCGGATCGAGGATCGGCATATCATCGCAGGCATGCTCGCACTGGCCGTAGACCGGGCCATTCGCGTTGACCGTGGGATAGCGGCGGTCGGATGCGATGAGGTCGTGAAGGTACTGCTTGGGGTTGTGCCAATCGCGCAGCGTGACGACGATATTGCGCTCCTTGCCCTGTGGGCGAACCGGTTTGTCGGTCGGTACTGCGCCCTTGGCAATCTTCTCGGTCCACTCACCGAAGTACTTGAAGGGAGCGCCGCCGAGGTCGCCGGCGGCGAGGTTGATCATGTTCTCTCCGGCCTGGCCGGACTGGATGCGCCGCATCCATGCATCGGCGTGGCTGCCGTTCGCTTCCTTCATGAACATGTCTGGGATGGTGCGCGTCGATTTCTGGCCGAGCTGGTGGCACCCCACGCAGCCATTGTTCTTCATGATGTTGAGCCAGTCGGTGTACTTCACCTTCGCGGGGATGGCCTTGTTGGCGCCGCCGAACTGGTCAGGCTTGGGAATCTCCAGCATCGCGTACCAGTAGGCGGCCGGATAATACTCTGCTGCGGCAGCTTCGTTTGGGGCCGGCACTGCCGTGATGTTGAGCTGCTTGCCCGGCTCGCTCTTGACCTTGGGACTGTCGACGAGGCCGTAGCCGCGGACCCAGACGTCATAGTTGGCCTTAGGCAGGTCGGGGATGACGTAGCGGCCCTGGTCGTCCGTCACGACGATACGGATAAAGCGGACGGGGAGATCGCGCGTCTCGGCGATGACCCACACGCCGGCTTCGGCCCCGCCGCCTGGGCCGCGCACCACGCCGCCGATGTCATCGTTGTCGATGGCGACTGCCGCTGCGGCCGGCGCTTGGGCCAGCGCGGGGGCGATTGGTGCCGCCGCGATGAGGGCTGCCGTCGATACCGCCACGGCATACGAGGCGAGTGTCGTCGAAATTCGCATGGGCGTCTCCCGGACCAGTGGAATGAATTCACACTGCTTTATCAATTGGTTTGTTCATTGGAGTTCGCCGGCGCGATCCGACCATGGGTAGGACCACTAGCGCTACTCGTTCGTGGCAGACCCAGGTCAACCACGGTGGAATACTAAGCAGGTTTTCTGCAGCTCACAACTGAGTTAGCCAGAGAATTGGCGGATAATCGAATGAAAATTCTGGAAGCGTCAGTCGC
>CANJPN010000014.1 GCA_947475855.1 Bradyrhizobiaceae bacterium | reverse complement strand
TCGTCGCGCAATAGCCGCACCTCGACGCCCGGCAGCGGCCAGCCGACCCAGCCCGTGCGATCCGTCGTGCCCGGAGGCACCGCCGTGATGATCGCCGCTTCCGTCGAACCGTAGCGCTCGATCAGCATGTGCCCGGTCGCGCGGCGGAATTGCTCGGCCAGCTCCAAAGGCAGCGGCGCCGAGCCAGAGATCAGCACGCGCATCTTCTTTGTGGCGGCCGCGATGTCTGGCTCTTTCAGAAGGCGCGCATAGAATGTCGGCACACCCATCATCACAGTGGCCGAAGGCAATGCGGCGATCACTTCGCGCGCATCGAAGCGTGGTAGGAACAGGACTTCGCCACCTGCAACAAGCAGCGTGTTGAGTGCAGTCAGAAGGCCGTGCGCGTGGAACACCGGCAGCGCATGCAGCAGCCGATCCTCCGCCGTGATGCCCCAGACTTTACCGAGCGCCCTCGCGCTTTCCACCAGATTGGAATGCGTGATCATCGCGCCCTTGGGCTTGCCCGTGGTGCCGGACGTATAGAGGATCGCGGCCGTTTCTCCGCCAGCGACATCGGCCACGGGCAACGGCTTGCCGGGCACCATCGTGCATAGATCATCGAGTGTGGCGAACCCCGCCTTGGCGGCGTCGGCCAATGGCTTCAGCCGTGATACCGCGCTTTCCTCACCGACCAGCAGCCGCGGCTCAGCATCGCCAAGCAGTCCCGAAATCTCCGCGTCGGTGTAGCTCGTGTTGAGTGGATGCAGGATCGCGCCGAGCCGAAGGCAGGCATGCGCGAGAATGACCACCAGCGGCGACTTCTCCGCGAGGAACGAGACGCGGTCGCCGCGCACCACCCCGCGTGAAGCGAGCGAAATCGACATCGCGGCGGCCGCACGCTCCATCTCGCCGTAGGTGAGCCGCCCGCCGCCCGGCTCCGAAAGTGCGGGTCTGTCGCCTTTGCCGGCATAGATCGCGTGATGCAGATTGTGCTGCGACATGTCCTAACGCCCCTTGAACTGCGGCGTGCGTTTCTCGAGAAACGCGTTTCTGCCTTCCGTGTAGTCGGCGCTGGCATCGGCGCTGGCGTAGAGTTTCATCGCCGCTTCAAGGGTTGCCGCATTGCCCGTCGCATGTCCACGCAGTGCAGCCTTCGCAGCCGCCACCGTGATCGGCGCGTTGGAAGCGATCCGTGCGGCGATCTCGCGCGCCTTCGTCTCGATATCGTCGGGCGACGCAACGGCCGTCACCGCCCCCATCTGCGCGGCGCGCTCCGCCGTGAAGCGATCGGCTGTGAACAAGATCTCGCCCGCGGCGGCCTGGCCCATGACTCGTAACAGCCGTTTGATCCCGCGCGGATCGTAGCCAAGTCCAAGCCGTGCCGCCGGCACCGCGAAGAAGCTGCCCGCCGACGCGAGCCGCATGTCGCAGCTCGAAGCAACCGACGCTCCCGCTCCGACGCATGGCCCGTGGATCAGCGCGATCGAAGGACATCGCATCGCTTCGATGGCGAGGCACGCGTTCTCGACGAGATCGTCGTAGGCGCGCGCGTTGGCGCTTCCCGATCGCGCTTGCGCGAAACCGGAGATGTCGGCGCCGCCGCTGAAGGCCTGCCGCCCTGCCCCGCGAATGATTGCAACCCGGATGTCGGACTGCGCGTGCGTTTCGTGAGCGAACCGCGCGAGTGCCTCCCACATGCCGACCGAGATCGCGTTGCGCCGCGCCGGATTGGAAAGCGTGACGGTCGCGACGGCTCCGTCGATGCTGACGAGAACTTCGCCCGCGCTGTTGGCTGTGTCGCTCATTTCTCAGCCCTGCGCCGGCTTGTGCGACATCCAGCGTCCCGCTTCCGCCGCGGAAAACAATTCGGCAAGCGCGTCGTTCACCACGGCTGGCTCCTCGCTGGTGATCGTGTGACCGGCCCGCGGGATCACGCACAAAGCCGCCTGCGGCGCCCGCCGCTTCATCAGCAGAGATCCGTCGAGGCAGGACTCGTCCTCGTCGCCCACGATGATCAACAGCGGTATCTGCAGCTTTTTGAGGTCGGCCTCGAGCTCCCATAGCGTCGGACGCTCGAGCTGGACGTGCAGCATCGTCAGCGCGCTGCCCAAGCCCGAATGCTCGCCGAGCATTTTCGCAAACTCGGCCCATCCGCGCGGATCTTTGTTCTTGTGCGCTTGCCGCATCGGAAAGTCGGCGTACTTCGCTGCTGCCACCTCGATCCCATCCTCGCGGAACATTCGCGCGATGTCCTGCACCATCGACTTCGAGGCTTCCCGCTCAGCCGGGTTCGAACCCCACCCGCAACCCGCCGTCGTCAGCGAGATGCACCGCTCTGGGTGGCGGATGCCGACGTGCAGCGTGGTGTAGGCGCCCATCGAGTGGCCGACGATATGCGCCTTCTTCACGCCGAGTCCGTCCATCACGGCTATCACATCGAGCCGCGCGTTGTCCTGGCTGTAGCTCCGCCCGTCCTGCGGGATGTCGGACGGCGGATATCCGCGCGCACTGAAAGTGATGCAGCGGTGCTGGCGCGAGAAATGCCTGACTTGCGGCTCCCAGGTGCGATAGTCCCCGGCATACTCATGGACGAACACGACAGGCGTGCCCTGGCCGGCCTCTTCATAATAGAGCTTCGTGCCATCGGCTGCTGTGACGTAGGGCATCTTTTCCGAGCTTTCGCGAGTGTTGAATTCACTGGTGAGGAAACTAACCCGCCGCCTGGCAGTTGCACCAGTCCGCTGCACGGGGCACAAGGGCGCGGTTGGATGGAGAGATGCCGTGAAGCATAAGCGGGACTGGAGCCGGGACAAGCCCAAGGACTTTGGCAGAGACGGGCGCCGGGACAAGGCCGACGCGGCCGAAGAGGCCGTCCAGATCTGGGGCATGCACGCGGTGGAGGCTGTACTCGGCAATCCCGCGCGGCAGATCGTGCGGATGTGGGCGACCGACAATGCAGCACACCGGCTCGCCAAGGGCATCGCGGAAAAGCGTCTGGTTCACGAGCCGGTGCAGCCCCGGGACCTCGACCGTATGCTCGGCCCCGATACGGTGCACCAGGGCGTCTTGATCGAGGTGCGTCCGCTGCCCGATTTCGACCTGGAGACGCTGTCCGAGGCGATCCCGGCGCGCGGCCCCCTGGTTGTGCTGGATCAGGTCACGGACCCCCACAACGTCGGCGCCATCCTGCGGTCTGCCGCCGTGTTCGGCTCGGCCGGCATCGTCATGACGCGCCGCCACAGCCCGCCGCTGGGGGGCGCGCTCGCCAAGGCCGCGTCCGGTGCGCTGGAACTGGTGCCCGTGGCCCTCGTCACGAACCTCGCGCGGGGCATCGCCGACCTCAAGGATGCCGGCGTTGTTGTGATTGGACTCGATGGGGCTTCCGAGATGCTCTTGGAAGATGTGGTTCTTGCCCCCTCGATGACGGGCCGCGCCGCAGCTCTCGTGTTGGGAGCAGAGGGTAAGGGCCTGCGTCAGCTCACCGGCGAGAGCTGCGATCAGCTTTGCCGGATCGGAGGCGATGGCCCCATCGGCAGTCTCAATGTTTCCAACGCCGCCGCGGTTGCCCTTCACATGGGCGCGATGGCCAGACGCCGCGTCAAGGCGTGAACTCTCACGAAGAAAAAAAGACGCGGCCCCCTAGGGAGCCGCGCCTCTGAATTCTTCGGGCCGCTAGATCCGGCCGTTGTCCGAGAACTACGGGCAGATGGTGCGACGGTTGCAGACCATCTGGCCACCGCGGCAGACATACTCACCAAAGCGATTGTACCAGCAGCTTCCCTGGGTGCGGTAGCACTCGCGCGGGCCAGCATAGCAGCCACCACCGCCGTAGCCATAGTAGCGCGGACCGGCATTGGCAGCCGCGGCTGCGCCGAGAACGCCGAGGCCGATTACACCAGCCGCGACGCCCAAGCCGAAACCACGGCCACGCCGCGCTTCTGCTTCCTGGGTGCTGCTGGCGAAGGCGCCGGCGACTACGATGGCCGCCAGAGCGACTGACATAAACTTCTTCATTCTGAAGTTCCTCCAATAATCCGAAGCACACGAAGGTGCTGCATGTGTGGGACGCTCTTTCGGGACCATGCGAGCCTTAGTCGGACCGCCAGCATTCAGACAATGCCTGGACGTATAGTCTCGCTCGCCCCCTGAATATGCCATGAACGGCGTATCATTCCAGCCCCTAAGAGATCAGCCAATTGTCGAACGGGCTTAATATCCCGTTCAAATATCGTAGCCTCAGGCTTATTTTGCAGTGCAGCAAAGTTTTCGCACTCAGTTGATCCGGATGGTTCAACTTCGCGGCGCGTTCGGTTCGACAGCCTGGGTGGTTTCGGGGGCGCGCCGCAGCGACCGGGGATGAACCCGGCCGGCGGTTCCGTCGTGCAATTTACTGATGGTGCGCGCCGTTATCGAGCTGCACGTCGCGCCGGTAGTAGTGGCGCGGATCGCCAGCCGGCGAAGTGAAGGGAACGCCACAGTTCCGGCGGCCATGCAGCTTGCACCCAAGCGGATAGCCCCAAGACGAGTAATACTCCGGAATCCTCAGCGGATATTTGCTGCGGCCGAGCATCTGTTTGCGCGGCACCCACTGGTCCGAATTGTATGAGGGGTAATAGCCGACCCGCTGATAGCTGTACGCGTACGGGTCCGGCCCGCCGGGCCAGCTGCCACGGACGTAGGTATAAGCGACGTGATGGCGGGGATGGTACTTCACGGCCTTCGCGACAGGGCGCGAAGCGGTCGTGGGCATACCGTCTGCGGATACGGGGGCGGCGGTCGAGATCGCAAGGACCGCTGACATGGCGGCGAATGCCGCGATGAATCTGGATAGCATCATGAGACTCCGGGACACACGCAACGTGGAACTGAACCTAATTCGCATTAGAATGGCTAACAATTCGATAACGCGCGCCGGAATTTGATCACATCGCCGCGGTGACCTTTGGTAAATCGCTCTGGACATTAAGCGAATTCTCACCGTCACGCGACATAACTATCAGCCGGAACAACGTGGGGTGTCCAGACGGACAGCTCGCGGCCCTGTTCTAGTCCGGTCGTGCGTTCTGAAAGAGTGCTTGTGTCGCGTCTCCCAATTCCAGTCCAGGCACCAGCCGACACCAGCACGCCATCGAAGGCAGGCGCCAACGCGCTGCGCGATCGCCTCTTGGTTGAGCCGATCCCGACCACGCGTATGCAGCGCGCTCTTTCGAGCAGCCGCCGCCCTGCCCGAACTTTGACCCCCGCCACGGCGAACCCGGCATCAGGTTCACTCGATTCGCCGATCCAGTCACCGGCTCAATCTCCGGATCAAGCCTCAACGAGAGTGATCGCCCCGGCAGCGCAGGTGCAAACGGCGCCAGCGCAACTGCCCGTGACCACCTCTCAGGCCCAGCATCTGCGGCATCTGCCCGAGCATGTCGTCGACCGGCTCGACGCTTTCGCTGCATTGCGCGGCAGCGAGACTTCCCCGGTCGAGCCAGGCGTCAATTCCGAGTTCGAAGCTGCAACGGCTGCCGCCGCACCGGAGGCAGAAGCGCCACCGCCGCCTCCAGCCGGCGAGGTAAAGCCCGCGCCGATCGTGCTTCCGCCGCCACAGGCCCCGAATGCCGGGACAGGCGGCAAGCCCGTCATCGGCGGCAACGAGATCAGCGCCGCGATCGCCGCCAGCCGTCAGGCGTTCATCGGCATCGGCATCCTGAGCTTCCTCATCAATATCCTGATGCTGACCGGGCCGTTGTTCATGCTGCAGGTCTACGACCGCGTGATGACCTCTGGCAGCATGCCAACGCTCGTCGCGCTCTCGCTGATGACCGTTCTGCTCTACGGCATGTGCGGTTTCTTCGAGCTTGTTCGCTCGCGCATCGTCGTCCGCGCTGGCGTCGAGATCGACCAGCGCCTCAGCGATCGCATTTTCCGCGCCTCGCTCCGCCGCAGCCTGTTCACGCAAGGCGCCTCCACGTCCGCACTCCGCGATCTCGATACCGTGCGACAGTTCGCGTCCGGTCCCGCACCGATGACGTTCTTCGATGCGCCGTGGACGCCGATCTACCTGCTCGTCATCTTTCTCGTGCATTGGGCTCTGGGTGTCGCTGCTCTCGTTGGCGCCGGCATCATCGTCGCCATGACGATCTACTCCGAGCGCTCCGCGCGCGAGCCGCTGGGGGAGGCCAACAAGGCGGCCGTGCGCAGCCTCGAGATGGCCGACAGCGCGCAACGCAACGTCGAGGCGCTCGCCGCGATGGGCATGATCGAGCCTTACCGCAAGCGTTGGCAGAAGCTGTCGAGCGAAGCGCTCGCCTGGCAGATTCATGCCGCCGATCGCATAGGTTCCGCCATGTCATTCTCCAAATCCATGCGGCTCCTCCTGCAATCGCTCATGCTTGCCGTCGGTGCTGCACTCGCCATCGATGGCGACATCAGCGCCGGCTCGATCATCGCGGGTACGATCATCTTCGGCCGCGCGCTGGCGCCCGTCGAGCAGGCCGTCGCACAATGGAAGTCGTTCACAAAGGCGCGAGATTCTTTTGACAAGCTCTCTCAGCTTCTGAAAGACGAACCCGCGCCGCCCGCGCGCACGGCCTTGCCCAAGCCCAATGGCGACATCGCCGTGAAGCAGTTGCGCGTCGCCGCCCCCGATTCACGAAAGCTGATTCTCGCCAATCTCAACTTCTCGATCAGGCCCGGCGAGATCTGCGCCGTCATCGGCCCGTCGGCATCCGGGAAGTCGACATTGGCCCGCGCGCTCGTTGGTCTCTGGCCACCGGTCTCCGGATCGATTTCGATCGACGGCGCCGACCTTCATCAATGGTCCCCCGAAGCGTTAGGTCAGCACATCGGTTATCTGCCGCAAGACGTCGAGCTGTTTTCCGGCACAGTGCGAGACAACATCTGCCGCTTCCGTGAGGATGCGACAGACGCCAAGGTGATCGAGGCTGCGCGTATGGCGCATGCTCACGATATGATCTTGGCGCTGCCGCAGGGCTATGACACTCAGCTCGGCGCTTTCGGCACGTATCTCTCCGCCGGCCAGCGCCAGCGCATCGGGCTTGCCCGCGCGCTCTATGGCGATCCCGCGTTCATCGTGCTGGACGAGCCCAACGCCAACCTCGACCGCGCCGGTGACGAGGCGCTGGCAGCAGCCCTCATCGGCATGAAGGCGCGCGGCCAGTCGGTCGTACTCGTTTCGCATCGCGTTCAGGTCATGGGGAACGCCGACACGCTGCTCTACGTCGATCGCGGCGTTCAGCGTGCGTTCGGGCCGAAGGCGGAGGTGATGAAGCTGTTCAAGCAGGGCGCCCAGCCACCAGTTGCGAGCGCGGCGCCGCCTCCGCCTCGGCCGGCATCGGGTCAATTCGAATCCGCTGCGCGCCCCCGCGCCGGTCACGTGCGCTGAGCGAGAGAGCCGATGTTCAAGCAAGCACCGACTGTCGATCGAGCCGCCGGCCACTGGCAGGCCTCTGCGCCGTGGGTGCGCCTTGGCACGCGGTCCGCAATCATTTTGTTCGGTGGCCTTGTGCTGGTCTCGCTGGTCGTATCGATTGCCGGCGCCGTTCTGGCGCCGGGCATGGTGACCGTCGAAGGCAACTACAAAGCGATCCAGCATCTCGACGGCGGGATCGTCTCACGGATCAATGTTCGCAACGGCGATCTGGTGAAGCGCGGCGACGTGCTGTTGCGGCTCGAGGATACTACCGCACAGGCCAATCTCGCCATCGTATTGAGCCGCTTGAACGACTTCATGATCCAGCAGGCCAGGCTTGTTGCCGAGCGTGACCGCAAAGCGGAGTTCACCCTGCCCGAAGCGGTTCAACCGTTCGCGGCGGATATCCAGGTCAAGGATGTCTTTGCGACCCAGCAGTCGTTGTTTGCGGCCCGGCGCGCAAGCCACCTCGGCGAGCAGTCGGTGCTGCGTCAGCGCCTCGAACAAGTGCAGGCGGAACTTTCGGGCCAGCAGATCGAACTGAAATCCCGCCGTCGCCAACTCGAGCTCGCCAACAAGGAGTTGAAGGACGTCGAACCACTATTCGCCAAGGGTTTTGCAAACCAGCAGCGACTCGGTGGACTTCAGCGCGAGCAAGCGAGGCTGGAGGGTGATGTCGGCCGTCTCGTCGCCGATATCGCGCGCAACAGGGGGGCGATCGCAGAAGCCGAGCTCAAGATCGCGCAGAGCGAGAAGGATCTCACGCAGAGCGTTGTGGACGAGTTGCGCAAGGTCCAGACGCAGTTGTCGGAAAGCGAAGAGCAGCGCAAGACGCTGGCCGACAAGCTCCAGCGCATAGAAATCCGTGCTTCGGATTCAGGCCGCGTGCACGCGCTGTCCGCGAACACCCAGGGTGGCGTGATCCAGGCCGGCACGCAGATCATGCAGATCATTCCCGATGGCGAGCGGCTGGTGATCGAAGCGCAGGTCCAGCCCCAGGATATCGACAAAGTTCGCAGCGGCCTCGCCGCGATGATTCGCTTTCCCGCGTTCGACGCACGCACGACGCCGCGTTTATCCGGCAAGGTTTCCACCGTTTCGGCGGCAGAACTTACGACCCAGCAGGGCAAGTCCTACTTTACCGCCCGCATCGAGATCCCGGCGGAAGAAATCGCCCGCATCGGCGCAAAGCACAAACTCGTACCGGGCATGCCCGCCGAGGTCTACATCGAGACGGTCACCCGCTCGATCTTCAGCTACTTCATGAAGCCGCTGACCGATGCCATGTCGCGCTCTTTCCGCGACTAGCAGAAATTTCGCGATACTTCCGCGACATTGCGCTCGACATTCAAAAATACGCCGTCATGGACCGCGAAGGCGGGTAATGACGGTGTCTGTGACGACTATGGTGCAGAGACGCGAGCGAGGCGGCTGGCGCGCGCGAATTTCAACTACCGCTTCGCGTCCCACGTCTCGTTGAGCCGCCGTGTTTCGGCTGCCAGGATCGCGAAAAACGCCGCCGCTGCAGGCGAAAGCGCACGCCGCGACGGCTGGATCGAAACGAGATCGAGGTCGAGCCGCGGTTCCGCGATCGGGTTCACCTTGAAGCGCCCGCCCGCGATGTCGCCCGCCATCATCACGGCCGGCAATATCGTTACCCAGCCCGAAGAGGCGACATAGTCGAGCGTACCCATCATGGCGTCGAGCTCCATTGTCCGCTCGATGTCTACGCCGTGCGTGGTGAAGTAAGTCGTCAGCGTCTGCCGGCGCGTGTTGAGCGGTCCAGGTAAAACCACACGCAGGCGACCAGCAGACGACAATCGCACCGGCGCTAGATGCGCGATGCGCGCGAACGGCCCACCTTTCTTCGCGGAAACGAGCGTCTCCCGCGTTGTCAGGAATGGGCGAACGCTGAGGCCGGAGCCGCCTGGAAACGCCGGTACGATGGCGAAGTCGAATACGCCCGCGCGAACCTCGCGCGTCAGCACACCGCTATAGGCCTCCACGATTTTCACACTGACGTTGGGATGCTCGCCCGCGAACCTTGCCAACGCCGGCGCCAACGCGGATCTCGTCATCGTCGGCATCAGGCCGATCGAGATGTCGCCGGCGAGCTGCCCCCTCAAGCCATCGAGACTCGCGTTCGCGGCTTCATAGGCGCTGAGCACTTCCAGGCATCGCGCATAGTAGCGCTCGGCTGCCGGTGTCGGCGCGATGCGGCCCTTCTCGCGCGAGAACAGGGAGTGCCCCAGCCGCTTCTCGAGCTTTGCCACATGCTGTGAAACGCCCGACTGCGTCGCGTTCTCGCGCTGTGCGGCGGCCGTGAACGACCGCTCCTCGTAGGCGGCGACGAACAGGCGGATATCGGTGAGGCTGCCAGACATGTGAATCCATCATAAATCATAATGTAGATAAGCAGATAATATAATTTTTTCGTTTGTCGGGTCGAGCCTATTTTCCCGCCGCTGTCTGCTTCCTGCCCGACATCGGAACCAATCGAGGAACGCTTCATGAAGCTCGGCTCATTCGCCATGCCGATCCATCCCGTCGGACGTCCGCTCGTCGAGACGCTGAACGAGGACCGCGAGTTCGCGATCCTTGCCGACAAGCTCGGCTTCACCGAGGCCCTTTTCGGCGAGCATCTGACCGATGCGGCGGAGACCGTGACATCCTCGCTGATCTTCATCGCCTGGCTGCTGCGGGAGACGAAGAACATCAAACTCGGCGCGGGCACGCTGAACCTGCCCAACCATCACCCCGTGATGGTGGCGGGCGAGGTGGCGATGCTCGACCACATGTCGGAAGGCCGCTTCATCATGGGCATCAGTCCCGGCGGACTGATGTCGGACGCGGAGATCTTCGGCAACCTCGACAAGGACCGCAATGCGATGCTGGTCGAAAGCATCAACATGATTCTCGATCTGTGGTCGAAGGAACCACCCTACAACCTCAAGGGCAAATTCTGGGACATCTCCGTCGAGCGCACGATGATGAAGGAGATCGGCCAGGGCTATGTGCACAAGCCTTACCAGAAGCCGCACCCGCCGATCGTCGTGACGGCAGTGGCCCCGTTCTCCAAAGGCGTGACGGAAGCCGCCGCGCGCGGCTGGGACATGATCTCGGCGAACTTCCTGTTGCCGCAGTGGGTGAAGACGCACTGGCCGAACTTCGTCCAGGGCCGCGAGCGCATCGGCATGAAGGCGGATCCGTCGAGCTGGCGCGTGGCCAAGAGTATTTTCGTTTGCGATGATCTCAAGACTGCCGAGCGCTATGCGACCGACAGCAACGGCCCCTATCACCAGTATTACCAGTCCCTCGTCTACAAGCTCGTGAAGGGCGGCCGCGCCAACCTGTTCAAGAAGGACCAGAAGGCGCCCGACAGCGTCGTCACGACAGAGCAGGTCGTGAAGGATCTGGTCATTTGGGGAACGCCCGACAAGGTCGCCGAGGAAATCCTGAAGTTCCGCGAGGAGACCGGCGCTTTCGGGACGCTCTACTATGCGGGTCACGACTGGAAGGACAAGCAGCTCGCGCAGCGCTCCATGGTGCTGCTCGCCGAGCAGGTGATGCCGAAGGTCAATGCGGCGATCGGCGAGAGCTGAATGCGGCGTCTCCTCACCGGCCGAACAACTTGCCCCACCTCGGGCGGCTGCACGCGCGGATCAGGTCGTGCAGCCACTCGTCGCCGTGCTCACCGTCGTCGGCATAGGGCTTCCAACGCTTCAGGTATGGCAGGAACAGCGGGTCCGCCAAGGTCTCTATAGGACCGGCAAGATGGCCGATCAGCTCTCGCGCTTCGTCCTGTGGAAGGCTCGGCAGTAGGGCGTCCAGCGCAATCAGCTCTTCTTCTATAGCTCTGGTCGCTCGCGGATCTTTCGTGTCGACGAGTGTGGACAGAGCGAAGTGCTTGGTCACCCCATCGGTATCGCCGACCCGCTGGAACAGGGCGTCGCGCACGTCTTCACGATCACCGATCTCGTTCGCATAGCAGCTCAGGACGCGGCAGGCGTTCTGACGTATCTCGGCGGCCACGTCGTTGCTCAGCCGCACGCAGATGTCGAGAAATGCCGGCTGGAAGATCTCGTCGCCGACGAACTGCGACTGCAGCATGTAGAGAACCTGGAGGCGAACCGCCTCGCTGGGATGGCCTTCACACCGCCGCATCAGCGCAAGAGTCGAGCGATCGTAGCGTCGCGACGTCTGCGCTGCGATCGCCGGAAGTGCCGCACAGACCACGTCGCCATCTGGATCAGCCGCAAATCGGTTCAGCAGAGCCATCGCCTTCGGATCGGGTCTCTCGCCGTGCTGCTCCTTGGTCAGCGCCATTGCAACCGCGACGCGCCGGCGCGGATCGGAATCGCGCAGAAAAACGTCCGCGCCCGCCATGATGTCGGCCTCGCGCCGCCGCAGACATTCGCGGTGCACGATTTGGATTGCCTTGTGGCCGACCTCACGTGCAACGACCAGGGCCTGCAGGAGCTGCTGGACGGGCGCATTGGATGCCAGCCGCACGGCTTCGGCCGTGTTGTTGAGCACGTTCGGATCAGCCAGCGACTTCGACGACGGGATGTCGGCGACCGGGCGCGCGGGGGTCTGCGCCGGTATCTTCGGCTCGTCGGACTGCGGCTCGGCGAGACGGCACATCGCAAGGACGTCGAGGGTGTTGGGTTCGGGAACAACCGCAACGATCCGCTCCAGGCATGGGATGAAGCACTGGCGCGGGACCTGGGCGATCATCACGATGACCCACTGATGCATCGTCATTGCATTGAGTACGGCCGTCGATCGGGCGTAGAACTTTTCGAACGTCTCGCCCGGCTGCTGGGTTGAAACCGTGTCCTTGTTCTCCCAGGCCTGGGCGATCTGCTCGAGCGAGCGCAGCAACTCCGGAACCGCGCGCCGGTCGGCGCGGGAAACGAGTCTTTGGAGATCCTCGATCGGTAGGACGACCAACTCGGCATTCAGATGCACAATTTCGTTCAATTGCGCTTCCGAGGGGGGCCGCTTGCGCTTTCCGAACATGGGTGCCTCCAATCTTGCCGTCCGACAACACCTGACGGCTTGGCCATCCAGTAGGCCAGCCGTTCCGAAACAAAGCGGCTTGAAAACGTCTGGTGATATTTCGCGCAACGCCTCGACGACATTGCCAGAAAATGCGGAATATCCGATTAAGTCTGCGTGCTGATCGAACGAACGATCTTCAATGTTCGTCAAGACTTGCCTCCCGGTCGGCGGTGTCGGTACGCCATCCACCGAGGAGACGGAGTTGCAGATCGGGAGAATGGCTCCTGGTTCGCCTTTCGCTCGGAAATGCTATAGCCACGGGGCATCATCCGGAGACAGACATGCGACGCTTCCTGAACGTCCTCGTCTTTACGCTCGTGCTGGCGGCGGTCGCGCCCGCCTTCGCCCAGCACAAACACGGTGCGGGCCACGAGGCGGCACAGCATCAGTCGCATCGCTTCGACGATCCGCAAGCGTGGGCGAAGGCGTTCGACGATCCCAAGCGGGCCGAATGGCAGAAGCCCGACGAGGTCGTGAAGGCGCTCGCCTTGAAGCCCGACATGAAGGTCGTCGATCTCGGCGCCGGCACCGGCTACTTCGCGGTCCGTCTCGCACGCGAGCTGCCGGCTGGCGTCGTCTACGCCATCGATCTCGAACCGAAAATGGTCGCCTATCTCGCCGAGCGCGCGAAGGCACTTGCACTGCCCAATATGAAGGCGCTGCGGGGCTCGGCAACATCTGCCAATCTGCCCGAACCCGTCGACCTCGTCCTTCTGGTCAATGTGTTCCACCACATCGACGGGCGCAGCAGCTACTTCCGCAACATTGCCAAGTCGCTGAAGTCCGGTGGCCGCATAGCCATCATAGAGACGACGCCCGAGGCACCGGCTGGTCCGCCCAGGGCTATGCGCATGTCCGCGACGCAGGTCGAGGCCGAAATGAAGGCGGCCGGCTACTCGCGCAAGCAGCGCCTTGATTTCCTGCCCCAGCAGAGTTTCCAGATCTTTCAGCTGGTGGATCGCTAATGCCGAGCCTCATCGACTGGTCGATCTTCGCGCCGTACGCGGATGCTGCCCTTCGCGTCGTCGTGGGAGCACTACTGATTCCGCACGGCCTGCGTTTCGCCTTCGGCATGTGGCCCGACACCGGCAATCCCAACCGCACCATGGCGCAGTTGGCGACCGCGCTCGATAGCTGGGGGTACCGGCCCGGTTGGCTGTGGTCGAAAGCGATCGCCTTCAACCATCTGGTGTGCGGGCCATTGCTCGTCCTGGGCCTCTTCACGCGGCCGGCTGCGCTGGTGGCGACGATCTTCCTGACAGTCGCCTGCTTCGAACGCTGGCGTGTAGGCAAGTGGTTCTGGAACAAGCTCGGCGTGGAATACACCCTGCTGTGGGCGGTCGCCGCCTGCCACGTGGCGATCAGCGGCCCGGGGCGGTTCTCGCTTGACCGGTTTCTCGGGATCGTGCCGTTCTGAGCATAACTTTGTGTGGCAAAAACATCAGTCTTTCAACGCCTAAGGCGGTTGCGCGTCCGCCGAAGAAGCGCCACCTTCATCTTGCGTTCAGCCGCCGGATGGCAGATGGCGCGTTGTGACCGATCATCCCGGGCTCGAGGGGGCTCGTGGTTCGACACGAGGTGGGGTTGGCATTCAGCAGGGCGCCGGAGACCTGAGAAAATGAGCATTACAAAATTTGTCGTTGGCATAGCATTGGCGACGTCCGTGGTTGTGGCCATGCCGGTCTGCGCAGCGGATCTGGTCTATCAGAACCAGCCCTACCAGGACCCTCGCTACAGCGACAGCTATCGCCAGCCGCCACCGCCGGTCTACCGTGACGAGCGATACGCGCCGCCGCCCGCTTTTCGGCAGGAGCAACGCTACGGCTACGATGGCCAGCGCGATGGTTGCACTCCGCGCGAGCAGGTGCGCGATAACCTGGAGGCACGCGGCTGGCAGGATTTCCACGATCCGCAGCCGATGGGCAACGTCGTCCATATCCGTGCACGCCGGCCGAACGGTCGCCTGTTCGACCTGACGCTCGACAGATGCTCGGGCGAGGTGCTGCAGGCCGAGGTGATCGACAACCGCGCCGCCGCCGCACCGCCGCTACCGCCGCCGCAGGACTGGCGCTATGGAAGGCCGTCTTACGAGCGGCCCTACCAGCGCTATTGAGCGCTGCTTCCGCCTGACGCTGCCGAACCCTTGGTGTAGGATGCCGCGCAGCGATAGCGCGGCATACGATTCGACGCGCTTGGTCCGTCGTCGAGCCTCAGAGGAAACAAGATGGAGCTTTTCGCGCTGGCCAGGAACCCTGTGCCGAGCGGCGCCGTCGTCGGCACGTTCGCGGGCTACGACGGCAAGCCCATGCGCTATGCGCGTTTCGAGGCGACGCGAGGTCCTCGCCGCGGCACCGTCTGCATCGTCACCGGCTTTACCGAGTTCATCGAGAAGTACTTCGAGACTATCGCGGACCTGCGACGGCGGGGCTTCGCTGTCGCGGCGATGGACTGGCGAGGACAGGGCGGTTCCTATCGCGACGTCACCGCAGGACAGCGCGGCCATATCAACTCGATCGCCGAGTACGAGAACGATCTTACCGCATTCATGCGCGAGATCGTGCTTCCGGATTGCCCGCCGCCTTACGTCGCGCTAGGCCACTCTATGGGCGGCCACGTTCTGCTCCGCAGCGCGGCGAAACCAGGCAGTTGGTTCGAGCGCCTCGTGTTGACCTCGCCGATGATCGCGCTGTCGAGGAGCCAACTCGGCATGCCCACGGCGCTTGCTCGTACGCTGACTGAGGCCGCATGCCTGTTCGGCATGGGGACAAACGCGGTGCCCGGTCTCAAGGATTGGCGCGAGTGCGCGGTCGAATTCGACGGCAACAAGCTCACATCTGATCGCGAACGCTATTCGCGCAACCGCGCGTTGGTCGAAGCTGCTCCGCAATTGACGGTCGGCGTGCCCACGCTGGGCTGGTTGCGCGCCGCGTTGCGTTCGATGGCGCAGATGGGCGATCCCGCGTTCGCGCGCAGCGTCACGGTGCCTGCGCTGTTCTTCATCGCGGGCAAGGACGTGATCGTGGCGCAATCCGCGATCGAGGATTTCTCTGCCCGCATGAAGTCTGGCACCCACGTAATTCTCGCCAACGCCCGCCACGAGATCTGCCAGGAAGACGACGCCATCCGCGGACGCTTCTGGGCCGCGTTCGATGCGTACATGGATATCGGACAGAAGGTTTGACGGGGCTGCGCTGGACGGCCGGAATTGTAGCCAATCCCGACCGTTACCGCTGATCCACCGAAAAAGCCTCGTCGATCCGATTGGCGATCGCGCACTTTTCATCGTCTTTGCCGGAAAAGTAGCCGGCAATATCGATGATCGGAATGGCGCCACTCGACTCTGGTGCTGTAGCATTCTGCTTCATCGCTCGCCTCCTCCGACTGCGGTTGCGAGTGATTATGCCCGAGACCAGATCAGTGACGCCTTACTGCCGGGGCCGCCGAGGACAGGTGGATCGGCTGTCAGCACGAGACGTTCGCCTTCGAACGATACTTTGCGCCGGGTCGTCGTTCCATCGAGCTTTGGATCCGAGCCGAGCTCGATGTGATGGTGAACTTCGTCACCCTTCAACTCGAACTTGCCGAAATAGGCGAACAGCTTTCCGTCGGGCTGCCTGGTGGCCACGGCCAGCCGTCCATCCGGTCCGTATTGCAGCATACCAGCCTTCGGCGCATCCTCCGCTCGTCCAAGCTTACCGTCGCCATCAATGAATCGGAAGTCGGAGAGGCGCCATGTGCCGACCATGAGGTCTCGATCGATCATTCCAAGCTCCCCTTGCCTTTGGCGCGACCGAAGATCCAGCAGCTACTGAAACGCTGTTTCAAATCGTGCGCGCTGAACCGTTTCCCTTGTTGAAATATCTGGCCACACAATCCCCAATTGGGCAATGGGTGACATCTGTTCAGCGCTGTCTTACCCTTCCCGATGAAGATCAAAACGTGAGCTGGGACCTAAAGATCATAGGCGCTCATTTCGCAAATGTGGTCAGGAACCGAGCGGAAACGCCGGCTGGGAGGGGCATTCATGCGCTCGATCGGTGCCATCGTTCGTCGGACGACCACGCTGTGTCCGGCACTTGCCTTCCTGGCGGGGGCAGCGCCGGCCGCCTGCCAGACTGCCGAACAGTTCTATGCCGGCAAGACACTCGACATGATCATCGGTTTTCCCGCCGGCGGCTTCAACGATACCAATGCCCGCCTTGCCGCGCGGCACCTGGGAAATCACATACCGGGCAAGCCGAAGATCATCGCGCGGAATATGCCGGGCGGCGGTAGCCTCGTGGCTGCGAACCACATTTACACGGTCGCACGCCGGGACGGGACAGTGCTCGGCTTGCTGTCGCCAACAATTCCGATGGACGAGAAACTGGGCACTGCCGGCATAAAATTCGAATCGGCAAGGTTCAACTGGATCGGCCGCATCGGTGCTGCCGTGAATGTCGCCATGATCTGGCACGCTTCGCCAATCATGACCGTCGACGACCTGAAGACGCGAGAAACGACGACGGGTGCCACCGGGGCGGGCTCCGTCGTGGCCGTATATCCCAACGTGCTCAATCATATGTTCGGCACGAAGTTCAAGATCGTGATGGGTTACGCGGGGTCGGCCGAGGCGATGCTGGCGATGGAGCGCGGGGAAGTCGAGGCACACACAGCGTCCTGGGAAGCCGTCAACGCGATGCATCCCTCGTGGGTCAAGGACGGCAAGATCCGCGTCGTGGTCCAGTTCGCATTGGCCCGGCATCGGCAGCTACCGCACGTTCCCACCGCAGTCGATCTCGCGCGTACACCAGATGATGCAGCGACCATGAAGGCGATGGTCGCTTCCGGCGACATCGGCAAGTCCATCATGGCCGGACCTGAATTGCCAACCGATCGGGTCGAGGCCCTACGCCGCGCCTTCGACGACATGTGCAAAGACCCAGCTTTCCTGGCCGATGCACAGAAATCGGGAGTCGATATCTCGCCGATGAAGGGCGAGGAGTTGCAGAAATTCATAGAAGACGTCGGTGCAATCTCTCCCGCCATCGTCGCCAGGGTAAAGGGCTTCTACGCAATGAAGTGACAGTTCGCGCCATGCCGCCTTGCACCCTCATGGCTCCATCGGTTCGGCGTGTAAGAGATCGCTGGGCCAATTCCGCGCGGAATTGCCCTAAGCTCTCGCGCGGCACCGGAAACCTGGCGGCATCGTTGGACTACTCGGCGGCCATTCTGAAACGAGTGAATTGGGCTCCGTCGAGCGACCGCCTGATGTGAGACGCCAGCACGCGGATGTTCGGCTCGAGCACCATGCTGTCGTGATCGCCCGGGACTTCCATGACGCTCAACTCTGGAATGTAAGGCGACCATCCATTGTCGTGATGGACCGGTCCCCGGTCGGAATTGAGCTGTCGCCCATCGGGCAATCGATAGGCTACCTGGAGCTGGGGCCGAAGCAGCAGGACATGCCCGTCGTATTTCGAAGCCTGGTAGCGTGCGAGGGCCCGGCAGAAAGCTTCCTGGATGACTTGGTTGTGCAGTTGCTCTCCCGTCAATCCAACGCTCTCTCTTTTCTTCATCCGCTGGCGGATTTCATACTCGAGACGCCACTTCGCCCACTCCGCAAAGAACGCTGCTCCGCGTCGCCGCACATCCTGCGAGCGGATCGCCACTCGGTCGGAGAAGGAAAGCGGGACGTCTTCCGGATAGGGCGTGTCGAGGAGGACGACAATCCCGACCTCTTCGCCGGCCGCACGGAGCTGCTGGGCCATCTCGAACGCAACGAGGCCACCACCGGAAAATCCACCGAGCAGATAGGGACCGTGCGGTTGGACCTGCCGCACCTCCAAGAGATAGTCCCGCGCCATTTCTTCGAAGGTTTCGTGCGGCGCCTGGTCACCATAGAGCCCTCGCGCCTGCAAACCATACACCGGCCGATCCTGTCCGCAGTGAACCGACAAATGACGAAGATTGAGGATGTTACCGAACATCCCGGCGCATACGAAAAACGGCGCCTGATCCTGATTACCCATCCCGGACATCGGCACGAGGTGCGTAAAGCGGCGTATCACGTTGACCGGCGACGGTGACGGTCCGTTTTCTGCCGCTTCCGCATCCGCGCGCCTCCCTCCCGCAGCATCGATCATGACCGAGCATTGAGCGATCGTCGGAGCCTCGAACAGGACCGATATCGGCATGTCGGCCGAGAACTCCTTCTTGATCATGCGGAACAGCCGCACGGCATTCAAAGAGTGCCCACCGAGGTCGAAGAAATTGTCGTTGATCCCGATCTTCTCGATGCCCAGGAGCTCGGACCAGAAACCGACCAGCTTGCGCTCGGTCTCCGTGCGCGGCGCCTCGTAATCGCTGTCGAGGTCGGGACGGTCGAAACTCGAACTCGCTTGCGGCGCCGTGTGGGTGTCTTCTGCCGATCGCTTCAGCAGCATGAGATCCATCGAGCTGACGATGACCTCGGACTTGCCAGTATTGAGCGCGCGCAGCATCGCCTCGAAGCCTTCATCGGGCAGGATGCCCTGCGCGACCTGGGCAGCAAGCCTTTCGATTGCAGGCGATGTTTCGCCCCCAGATCGGTTCGTCGCGGTTCTCCGTCTAGCCTCGCCGTCAGGTGCCTGCGTGATCGATCTCACGAGGTCGAAGTTCGAAGGCAGTTGCTTCACGGTGAACCGCTCGACCGTCAGCAACACGTTGCCGACGGCGTCCGTCAGCGTCACATCGAACGTCGCGTAACCGGGTCCGAGATCATTGTCGGCAGCAAGCCTTACATGGCTGAATATCTCGGTCCCGAGTGGACGATGGACGACCATTCGGCCGTAAGAAACCGGCACCCAGAGGGATGCGGAGGGATCGTAGCCCGGCACCAACTCCATTGCGAAGCCCGTCGCGATGTCGAGCAGTGCGGGATGCAGGCAATACCCCGCGTCCAAATCGCTCTTGAAGGCGTTAGCCAGCGATAGCTTGCCGACGGCCTTGCCCGATCCCAGATGTACCGACTTGAGAACACGCCACCGCGGACCGAACGCCAGGTGCCGCTCCTGGATCGACGGCAAAGCATCACTACCGCCTTCGACGACATTTGCCACGCACACCGCACGCAGCGCGTCGAGGTCGAGCGGTCGCGGCCGGGCGACATGAATTGCGCGCGCCGTTGCCTCGCAGTGGAGAATCTCCAGCGGGCCTTGCGGTCCATCGCTTTCGCTCGACAATGCCATCCGCAGCTTAGTCCCGGCTCGGTCGATCGACATGCGCACCGACCGCGCCTCTCCATCCAGGACGTGGAGTTGACGGAGGAACGTCACGTCCTCGAGCGCGAAAGGCCCCTCGATGCCAACTTCGCGGGCAGCTTCCGCGAATGCCTCGATGAAGCCCGTCCCGGGCCATATGGCGTCACCGTTCTTCAAACGGTGTTCGTTGAGGATCCAGTACCGCTTTGCGTCCCAGCGGCCCTCGAGGTGGTAGCCTTGCTCGCCTGCGTCGACGCTTCGATCGAACAGCGGGGATTTAGCTGCAACGACACGCGTCGAGCCTCCACCCTGTCCGGCGGAGAGTGCGCGAGCCGCAAGGCCGACGTTCTTCCAAATCCCCCAGTGGAGCGCCACAACCCGCGTTCTCGAACGGCTCGCCCGGCTCTGAGCGAACGCGTTGAGATATGCGTTGGCAGCGACGTAATCCACCTGCCCTGCAGGCGAAGTATCGGTGCTCGTCGATGAAAAGAGCACGAGGATGTCGAGATCGATCCCTGCCAGCGCCTCCTCGAGCACCAATGTGCCGACGACCTTGGGAGAGAGCACCTCTTGGATTTCCGCCGGCGTCTTCATTGCGATCAGACTGTCGCGCACAGTTCCGGCTGCATGGATGACACCATTTACCGTTCCGTACTTCTCCACGGCTTTCGCGACAGCGGCGCGAATAGCTTCAGGGTTCGCCACGTCGGCGACCAGGCAATGAACTTCGCCGCCGGCCGCCTCGATGGCTCTCACTGCGAGGATTGCGCGGCCAATGCGATCATTTTCTCCGTAGGCTGCGATATAGCCATCCCATGCATCGCGCGACGGCAACTCGCTGCGACCCAGCAGGAACAGTCGCGCCTTGAACTGCTCTCCAAGTCTGCGCGCAAATTCAAGTCCCAGATCGCCGAGGCCGCCGGTCACGAGATAGACGCCGTTCTCGCGGAAGCCCGCCTCCGTTCCTGTGCCGGCCTCCAGGTTGACGCGCTCGTATGTAGCCAACCAGCGCTGACCATCGCGAAAGGCCGCGACCTCGTTGGCCGGCGGCGCGAAAAGATCGCGCCAGATGAGTTGTGCGACGGCCGCGCCATGATCGACGCCCTTTTTCCAACCCAGCAGGTCCTGCACGACTTTTACGGTGAGCGGCGGCTGTTGCGGCAATGACGGCACATCGAGCACCCTGACGCTTGCGCCCGGAATCTCTTTGGGCAGCACGAGTGCCGGACCCAGCACTGTGGCCTTTTCCGGATAGGGCAAAGGCTCCTCGCCTACCCGCAGCATTCCGTTGGTGACGACGGTGATCTGCAGCGGCGATGGTGCACCCACTTCGCTCATCACCTGGGCTAGGAAAAACAGGCTGAAGAAGCCCCTCTCCTGATTGCGGTCGAAGAAGCTCGAACCGGGGCGGAAGCTTTCGTCGGAAGTGAGAAGCCCGAGATGGACTATGTTCCCGGGCATGCCACGGTCTTGCGCCAGGTCTTGCACCAGGCGCTCATATCCTTCCCGCCCTTGCTCGGCACATAGCACATAGGTATCCGCGTCAAGCTTCCGGTATGTGTCACCGAGCGCCATGGTCACGACGGAATGGCCGAGCCGTCTCAACCGGTCAACGAGCGCTCGGCCTACGCCGGCATCGTCCATCACAACGAGCCACGAGCGCGGTTTTGCATCGGCACCGAGCTGCATTCCCGCGACCGAATGTTGCCAGGCCGGCGTCCACCCCCAGCGCTCCAGATCGTTCTCCTTCGACAAGCCTTCGTCGATGGAGGCAACTGTGGAATTGATCCGCTCGAGGAAATAGCGTTGATGCTGGAACGAATATGTCGGCACCGAAATCCGGCGGCCTGCACGGACCGGTCTCATCCCCTCGATCGGGAATACCAGCCCCGTTGCCCAGGCTCGTGCGATCGCCGTCATCGTGTGGAGGCGATCATCGACCACATCATCCGCATGCGGCAGCGTGTTGATCACCTGGTTGGCTTCGATTACGGACTGCGCCTTCACTAGAGACGACAGCGTGCGGCCAGGGCCCACCTCGATGTAGATCCGCCGAGTATCCTGCGCGAGCAACGAAAGCCCCTGGGCGAACCGTACGGTCGAGCGCAAATGCCGGACCCAATAGTTGGGGTCGGTCGCCTCTGCTGCCGTCAGCCAATTTCCCGACAGGTTGGAAACGATCGGGATCTTTGGCGGCGCAAGTTTGCTTTCGGCGAGAAATGCTCCGAAACGCGCCAGAATTGGCTCGAGCAAACGCGAATGCGCGGCGATATCGATCGGAACCCGGCTCGTCTCCACGCCCTCGGCCAGCAGCTTCAGACGAAAATCCTCAAGGTCGGCGTCGGTACCCGAAACGACGCAGAGCGCGGGCGCATTGACCGAGGCGATATCGAGGTTCGCCGGTACGCGCCGGCTCAACTCGTCGTAGGGCAACGGTATGCTGAGCATGCCGCCACCGCGGATTTCGTCGAACAACTCTCCGCGCAGCCGAACCAGCTTTACGGCGCGCTCGAAACTCAAGACACCGGCGACGCAGGCCGCCGCGTTCTCGCCCATCGAGTGACCAATCAGCGCTGCCGGCTTGATGCCGCGTGCCATCCAAAACCGAGCAAGTGCGACCTCGACGATCAGAATGGCTGGCAGTTGTAGCGACGGCAACAGAAGAGCCTTGGCCGAATCCGGATCGCCGGGTTCGGCCCCAATCGTGATCCGGCGCGTCTCCGCGGCCACGTCGGCGGGCAAGTAAGATAGCCCCTCGTCAATGGCTGCTCGGAACGCTGCTTCGCCACGATAAAGGTCCCTCGCCATGCCGGGATGCTGGGCTCCGCCGCCCGGAAACAGGAAAACCGCAGAGGGGGCGCCGTCGATGACCGAATGCGTCTGCATCCGCTTTCCATCCGCTGCGGACAGCACCACAATCGCATCGGCGCGGTTGGCAACCGCGACTACGCGGCGATGCTCGAAATGCTGGCGCCCGTTGAGCAGGGTGAACGCGACATCCGCCAGAGGTGTATCCGGCGATGATAGTAGAAAGTCTCCAAGGCGCCGCGACGCGGCATCGAGCACTTTGCGGCTCTTCGCCGACAGAACAATGAGTTCTGGTCCGTCTTCAGCAAGCGCGCTCGCCTTGGCTGCCTTTGGGGCTGCTTCCAGGATCGCGTGTGCGTTGGTGCCACCGACGCCGAGCGAATTGACGGCGGCCCGTCGCGGCCCGTCCGATGCCGGCCAGGGGGACAGTTGCGCGTTGACGACGAATGGACTGTTGGCGAAGTCAATCGCTGGATTGGGCTTCTCGTAGTTGAGGCTCGGCGGGATCTCGCCATGCTCCAAGGCCAAGACAGTCTTAATCAGGCCGACCACGCCTGCAGCCGTGTCGAGATGCCCGATGTTCGTCTTGACCGAGCCCACCCGGCAGAAACCCTTGCGGGTGCTGCTTACACGGTAGGCTTGTGTGAGTGCTTCGATCTCGATCGGGTCGCCGAGATACGTCCCTGTCCCGTGACACTCGACGTACTGGACGCCGTCGGCCGATACGCCGGCGAGGCCGAGGGCCTCCACGACAGCCGCCGCCTGTCCGCTGACGCTCGGGGCCAGGTATCCGGCCTTGCTGGCTCCGTCGTTGTTGACGGCAGTCGCTTTGATGACCCCACGAATGGGATCGCCGTCAGCGATCGCATCCGAAAGGCGCTTGAGCACCACGACCCCGGCGCCGCTGCCGAAAACCGTGCCGGCTGCGCGATGATCGAAGGCCCGGCAATGGCCGTCAGGGGCCAGGATCTCGCCGTCCTGGTACAGGTAGCCACGACGGTGAGGTAGCTCAATCGTCGACCCACCCGCCAAGGCCATATCGCATTCGCCGGCAAGGAGGCTGTGGCAAGCGTAGTGAATGGCGACCAGCGATGTCGAGCATGCCGTTTGAACGTTGATGCTCGGTCCCTTGAGGTCGAATGCAAACGAGGCGCGCGTTGCAAGAAAGTCCTTGTCGTTGCCGGTATGGCGCAACAGGAACATCCCGACCCGATCCAGGAGATCGCGGTGGCTGCAAACGTTGAAATAGAAATAGCTGCCCATGCCGCAGCCCGCGAAAACGCCTACAGGCCCTTCGACCTTCTGCGGGGGGCAAGTGGCATCCTCCATTGCCTCCCAAGCGCATTCAAGGAATTGCCGATGCTGCGGATCCATTACCGCAGCGTCGATCGGACTGAATCCGAAGAAGTCGGCGTCGAACATTTCCATGTCGGGAAGTTCAGCCGTCCGAGGTACGTAGTTTGGTCGTTGAAATTGGGACGGTTTCTCACCGGCGGCGATCAACTCGTCCGTCGTCAGAGTCCGTATCGACTCGACACCATTGCGAAGGTTGTCCCAGAACTCCCTGACATTGCGCGCGCCGGGAACCCGCAACGCCATGCCGACGATCGCGATGTCGTTCTGGCTGGCGGTATCGTCAATTTGAGCCATGCTGACCGCTGCTCTATTTCTTGTGCTATTTCATATATTTGTAGTAACCGGAGAGGAAATCCCTCCGCGGCGAGAGCTGCATTGTCCCACTCCGCCGCTACAGAAGTTTGTCGTGCAAAGATGGTCGCGTGTCGACCTTTTGGGCGCGTCCCAGGACGTGGTGTACGAGGCGGGGGAGGCAAGGGGCCCCGCGGCGTTGCGCGTAGGGAGGCCGACGGCCGACCGGAGAGCAACGCCGCGGGGCGCCAAAAAAATTTCTTCCCCGCTGTCCACAGCCCCTGAGGGGGCGGTCATGGTCCGAATCACAGATGGCTCGGGTTTGCGACAACCAAGCAAATCCGGAC
>CANJPN010000013.1 GCA_947475855.1 Bradyrhizobiaceae bacterium | reverse complement strand
GGCAGAAGGTCATCGGGACGATGGCCGAGGCGTCCGTCAATGGCACAGCCGAAGTTGATTATCGTCCAACGGGAATTGTCTGGACGCTGATCGCGCCAATCTCCGACACCCTCGAAAGGGGGCGCCCTGAGCCGCCCGCCTCCCATGCACAACGGTGAAGATCAGCCGCGCATGCGCATCCTGATCATCGAGGACGAGCCAATGCTCGCACTCGACTTGCAGAATCTGCTCGAAGATGCGGGGTTCGATGTCGTCGGTGTGGCCGGCAAGCTCGACAAGGCGATGACCATGATTGAATGCACGCCTTGCGATGCTGCCATCGTTGACGCCAACCTCTGCGGCGTCAGCTCCAGCCCTGCAGCCGCCGCGTTGGCCGAGCGCGGCGTGCCGTTTATCGTACTGTCCGGCTACTCGTCGAAACAGCAGGCGGCGGCATTCCCCAAAGCGATGTTCATCCAGAAACCATGCAAACCCGTGCAGCTGATCAACGCGCTCAAAGCCATCCGGATACAGCAGTAACCGAAACGTCGCCGGCGAACCGCACTTGGCTTCTGGAGACCCGTAGGCGGTTCCGACATTATCGCTCAATCATGTATGTCGACGGCCACAGCGCAAAAACGTCAGCTTTCCAGGAATGCGGACGATGGCGTGACCGACGCCGCGCAACGCAGAAGTTCGGGTTAGGGTCATCAGTGATTGTGGCGCCAAACTAGAAGCCGCGGTTGGTCTGGCCGAGGAAGCCGGCGCAAGTCCTGCGCTTCTCGCGTACCTATCCCTCGAGTACGACCGAGCCGGTGACGCGGCGGGCTTCGACGGCGGCGTGGGCGGCTGCGGCATGTTCGAGGGGGAAACGTGCGCCAATCTCGATCTTGAGGACGCCGCGGCGGACGAGGTCGAACAGCTCATCGCAAGCGCGCTTGGCGTCTTCCTTCCTGGCGATGTGGAAGCTGAAGGCGGGGCGCGAGACCTGCAGCGAGCCCTTCTTGGCGAGCAGGAGGATGTCGAGCGGCGGGGGATGACCCGAGGCGTTGCCGTAGTTTACGAGGTGGCCGAACGGGGCCATGCAGTCGAGCGAGGCCATGAACACGTCCTTACCCACGCCGTCGAGCACGGCGTCGACGCCTTCCGGCCGGATGCGGCGGACTTCCTTCACGAAGTCGGTTTCGCGGTAGAGGATCGTGTGGGCGCAACCGTGGGCCTTGGCGACGGCGGCCTTTTCGGGGCTGCCGACGGTGCCGATGACGGTCGCGCCGAGGTGGCTCGCCCATTGCGACAGGATGATGCCGACGCCGCTCGCCGCTGCATGGATCAGCACCCAGTCGCCGGGCTTTGGTTTGAAGTGGCGGTTGACGACGAGCGAGGCCGTCAGCCCTTTCAGCATGAAAGCTGCGGCTTGGGCTTCTGTAACGTACGGGGGCAGGGGGATCAGGCAGGAGGCGGGCAGGTTGCGCACTTCGGCATACGAGCCGGTGTTTTCATAGAACGGGCCGCCCGAGCCAACATAGGCCACGCGCTGGCCGGGCAGGATGCCTTCGACAGCCTCTCCGATCGCTTCGACGGTGCCTGCGCCTTCATTGCCCAGGATCATCGGGAAGGCTTTGGGATCTGAGATATAAAAGCCACCTCTGCGTACGTTGATATCGGAGAAATTGAGCGCGATGGCTTTGTGCCGGATGCGGACCTCGCCCGGGCTTGGCGGGGGCAGGGTGTGATCTTCCCACACGAGTACCTCGGGGCCGCCGTTGCGATGGAGGCGGACGGCTTTGCAGGAGATGGTTCCGGTCTGGGGCGTCACGAACGTGGTCTCCGTGGGGAATGATCGAAGTCAGTGTGATGTGCTGCGCCAGTGCTATTCATTCCCGTCAGAACTGGCGCACATTGGACTGAACGCCGGGGATGTTGGGCAAGCTCGATGAGGGACAGGGTGAACCAATGAGCGAATCCGGTCCACAGGCTTCTGCATCGGTCGCGTCCGGTGCTGCGCAGACGCCTGCTCTGGCGCGCAATCTTTCGTTGCTGATGCTGGTGCTGTACGGGCTCGGTGTAACGGTGGGTGCAGGGATCTACGTGCTCATCGGTGCGGCCGGAGCCCGGGCTGGTCAGCACGCGCCGATCGCGTTTTTGCTGGCCGCGACAATCATGGGGTTGTCCGGGGCCAGCTTTGCTGAATTCGCAACCCGATTGCCGGTCAGCGCAGGCGAAGCGATCTACGTCGAGACCGGATTTCAGTCGCGGCGTTTCGGCTTGATCGCCGGCTTGATGGTGGTTGCGGCGGCGCTGATCTCGTCGGCGGCGATCGCGCATGGCGCAGCGGGTTACATCGGCGAGTTCGTCAAGCTGCCGGGGGTCGTGCTGGCGGTCTTGGTTATCCTGCTTACAGCGCTGGTGGCAGCGTGGGGCATCTCGGAGGCGGTTTGGGTAGCCGCGATCATGACCGTGGTGGAACTCGGTGGGCTGTTTGTAATCATCGTCGTGGGGCTGTGGCAGGATCCCGGCATTCTGACCCGCGCGCCCGAGGCATTTGCCGGACTCGGATCGGCGAGCGCGTGGCCGGGGATTTTCAGCGCGACGATGCTGGCGTTCTTCGCCTTCATCGGTTTCGAGGCGATGGTCAATGTTGCCGAGGAAGTGGAGGAGCCGACACGGACGCTGCCGATTGCCATCGCGATCACGCTGGTGACGGCGACGGTGCTGTACATTCTCGTCGTGTGGGTCGCGAGCCACGCCGTGCCACGGGCGGAGCTTGCGGCTGCGAGCGCGCCATTGAGCCTCGTGTTCCAAAGGGTTACAGGTGCATCGCCGACGTTGATCAGCCTGATTGCTATCCTGGCCACGGTGAACGGTGTGATCGTGCAGACGGTAATGGCGTCGCGCGTGCTCTACGGGATGGCGAAGCAAGGCACGCTGCCGACGGTGCTTGCAGATGTTCACCCGGTCACGCAGACGCCGCTTGTTGCGACGGGGCTCGCAGCCGGGCTCACTGTGATCGCAGCCGTCGCTCTGCCGCTGGAGGCGCTGGCGGACCTGACGACACAGGCGATGCTGGTGGTGTTCGCGCTCGTCAACCTCGCGCTGCTGGCGATGAAGATGCGAGGGGACACGCACGATGGCGGGGTTGTCGTGCCGATCTGGGTGCCGGCAGCCGGCGCTGTTTCATGCGTCGGCTTGCTGATCGCTAGCTTGATTTCCTAGGAGTGCCGGGTTGCGGCTCAAGCAGAGTCGTCGTCGTCATCCGAGCGAGGTGCGGGGCGTGGCTGCTTCAGCGCCGGGATCAAGAACAGGGCAATCACCATGGGCGGGAGAACGAAACTCCAGCCCATCCAGTAGGAGACATCGCGGTTCTTGATCCCGGCGACGATTCCGGCAAGGAGCGAGGCGGCGATCGCCGTCAGTCCCCAGATCACGATGTACTTCACGGCCATGGTGCGGCTCTTGTGGTCCTTACGAGCAATGCGCCCTGAATCTCTGCGCAAACTGCGGCGAAAACAAGCGCTGGCAGCGAGCTGCGTAAACATCGTCCTTTCAGGGCGTCAAGACGGGGCAATCCTCTGGCGATTGGGGCGTCATTGTGGCAGCAACTCGATCAGGTGCCGATCTCGAAGTCGAGGCCGATGTCCAGGACCGCGGCTGAGTGGGTGAGCGAGCCCGAGGAGATCAGGTCGACGCCGGCTTCCGCGATGGCGCGCGCGCTGTCGAGTTTCACGCCGCCCGAGGCTTCCGTGATCACCTTGCCCGCGCACATTTTGACGGCTTCGCGCATCTGGTCGGGCGTCATGTTGTCGAGCAGCACCGCGTCGATCTTGTAGTTCAGCGCTTCCTTCAATTGTTCGAGCGTGTCGACCTCCACCTCGATCTTCACGAGGTGCCCAACGCGGGTTTTGACCGCCGTGATGGCCGGTCCGATGCCGCCGGCGACGATGATGTGGTTGTCTTTGATGAGCACGGCATCGAACAAGCCGACGCGATGATTCAAGCCGCCGCCGCAGCGCACGGCGTACTTCTCGAAGGCGCGCAGGTTCGGCGTGGTTTTCCGCGTGTCGATGATCTGCGCCTTGGTGCCCTTCACTGCGTCGACGAATTGACGGGTCAGCGTCGCGATGCCGCTCATGCGGCCGACGAAGTTCAGGGCGACGCGTTCGGCCGACAGCAGCGCGCGGGCGTTGCCCTTGACGCGTGCGAGCGGCGACTTCCCCGGTGCGTTGGTGCCGTCGGGGTGGACGATTTCGAATACGACGTTCGGATCGAGCGCGCGGAAAGCTGCTTCGGCGACCTTCAGGCCGGAGACCACGCCGGGTTTGCGGGTGGCGAACAGCCCGACTGCCTTCACGCCGGGGCCGATCACGGAGTTGGTCGTGACGTCGCCGGCGAGGCCAAGGTCTTCTGCAAGGGCTGCCTGTACCGCCGGCTCGATGATGATTGAAGGGAGTTCGAGATCGAATTTGCGAACGTCGGTCATTACGGGCTCCTGGTGCGGTCGGGGGCTGGCAACTGCTGCGTTGGAAAGCAAATGTCGAAGCCGGAACACTAGATGCAAGCGGCCATGCAGACCAACACTTCATAGTCGGCAAGAGTGGCTGCAGGTGCAATGCAGAGCTTCGCCAGGGACATTCGTTTCAACTTGGAGCGAACGGTCAAGACGGCACGCTGCCAATTGAAGAAGCGTGGAACCCGCCGGCAATAGGCGCGGTAGCTCTCGCCATAAGCCTCACGCAGCCAGGGCTCTTCGGCGAGAACCATCAGACCATAGGCCGTCATCATGGCTGCGCAGAGAACGTATGTGGGGCCGCTGTCGGCTGTGACGGCGAGGCTACCGTACACGAGCATCAGCATGGCGTTCTGGGGATTGCGGCTCCAGCGATAGATGCCGCGTGCGACGAGACCGTCCTGGGCGCAATAGCTGTTGTCGCGACCGAGAACGCGGAACGAGTAGATGAAAATCGACAGCGAAGCGGCGAGGATGGCCAGTGCTGCGATGCGGATACTCAGCGGCAGACCGAGGAAGTTTCCGGTGCGGTCGGAGATCGCCGTGACGAAGCAAAGCACGTTGATCGCGCGAAACGACGGCCAGAACAGGTAGCTCTGCCACGTCTGAGGGGCCGGTGGCGGCCAGATCCGCAAGCGGTGAAACTTCAGGGTCAGCAGCAGGGCGGACAAGAGGACCGCCGCGATCACGCAACCGATCGTGAAGAGCACCGTCGTCATGCCTTTTCCTCAGAGCCCCCCAATCGAGCAGTGATCACTCGTGCGAACGGGAAACCTGCTTTCAGTCTCCGATCTTCGCAGACAAAGAAGTAGCCGTGACCTCGCCGTTTGTCACCGTCAAGGCGATTTCGCCCCGCTTGAGGCGCAGTGCGTCTTTGCCGAACATTTCGAGGCGCCACCCCTTGAGGGCTGCGACGTCGGGTTCCTTTTCCATGGCGATTCGTTCGAGGTCGCCGGTATCGGCGATCATCTTGGGCGCGACACGGTGCTTTGCGGCGGCGGCTTTCAGCAGCACGCGCAGGAGGTCGACGAGGGCGCCGGCTTCTGCCGTGACGACATTGCCGGTTGGCTGCGCGGGCACGGTCTTGGGATCGCGAGCGAGGCCACGCTTGACAGCTTCGACGATGTCCTTGGCGCGGGCCGAGCGGGAAAAGCCGTTCGACAGCGTGCGCAGTTCGTCGAGCTGCTTCGTTTCGGTCGGCATCCGGTTGGCGATATCGTAGAGCGCTTCGTCGCGCAGTACTCGGGGGCGGGGCACGTTCTGCGCCTGGGCCTGTTCCTCTCGCCAAGCAGCCAGTTCGACGAGGGCCGCCATCGCTTTGCGGTTCTTGACCCGGGTCTTCAGGCGGCGCCAAGCGTCCTCCGGCGCCAATCGATAGGTCGCAGGATCGGTCAGCACGGACATTTCCTCGCCCAGCCAGGAAACGCGGCCGGTGCTATCGAGTTCGGCGGCGAGGCTCGCATAGACGTCGCGCAAGTGTGTCACGTCGGCCAGTGCATACTCGAGCTGGGTAGACGACAGCGGACGGCGGCTCCAGTCGGTAAAGCGCGATGACTTGTCGATGTCGACGTTGACGATGCGTTTGACCAGATTGCCATAGCTTACGGACTCGCCGTGTCCGCACACCATCGCGGCGACCTGGGTGTCGAAGATCGGCTCGGGAACGATGCCCGCCTGAACATGAAAAATCTCGATGTCCTGGCGGCCGGCATGGAACACCTTGACCGTCGACTTGTCGGCCATGAGTTCGTAGAGCGGAGCCAGGTCGATGCCCTTGGCCAGGGGATCGACGATCATCGCCTCGTCCGGCCCGGCCAACTGGACCAGGCACAGGTTCGGCCAATAGGTCTCCTCGCGCAGGAACTCCGTGTCGACGGCCACGAAGGGGTGCTTCGCCAGACGGGCGCAGGCCTCGGCCAGCTCGGATGTTGTCGTAATCACGTGCATGCCGGGTCGATTATCGTCCTTCGGAGAGATTGGCAATCGGGCGCGTCACCGGATTACGACGAATCACCCTCGCTCATTGTGGCCGGCGCAAGGGGGTGGTTATGGAAAGTGTTGAGGCGAATAGCCGAATCAGTGGATAAGCGGCCGCGACGAAACCGCACGCGGGTCTGCAATGTACCCGCTTTCTCAAAGCGGCTTCGCGCAGCACCTACGAGGACTTCCATGTTCATCCTTAATGCGGCCTTCCTGAAGCGGCTCACCGATATCGCCATCATCCTGGCGGTCAGTGCGGCTATCGCGTTCGTTATCATCGCGAGTGGAAACTCGCTGGTCGCCAAGACGACGATCGCCAAGTCCTACGCGATGTGGTGGAGCTTCGTGACGCGGCCCGACATCGTCGTGACCACGATCCTCGCGGTGATCGTGACAATGGCGGTGGGCCACTACAACGCGTCTGGCCGGCGCTGAGCTGGAACACCCAACCGAATTTCCGGAACGCGGGGAGCAACCAGCTTCCCGCGTTCTGCTTTTCAGGGCGGGTCAACGCGGATAATCAAGCCTGGACGAGGCGGAACTGTCTTGGCCATGTCCGTCGCGAAACGAGCAAAAGAGATCCCATGCGCATCGAGTACCACCGCACGCTCGTCACCGACCGGGTTCGCAACGAGGCCTTCTGGAACGCGCTCAAGGCGGTGGTTCGGCCGGGTGAGACCGTGGTCGCGGACATCGGCGCGGGCACCGGCCTGCTCGGGATGATGGCTGCCAAGCTTGGCGCCAAGGAGGTCTATCTCTACGAGACGGCTGAGGTCGGAGGGCTCGCCCGGGATCTCCTCAAGCTCAACAAGATGCGCAATTGCATCCTGTTTCCATGTCACTCGACCGAGATGGAAAATCCGCCGCGCGTCGATCTCGTCGTGTCGGAGACACTTGGAAACTATCCGCTCGAGGAAGATATCGTCGCCACACTGAAGGACGCCAAGAAGCGTCACCTGAAGCCGGCCGGGCTGATGATTCCGAGCCGGGTCCGTCAGTTCGTCGCGCCGGTGGTCTCGGACCGGATGCACCGCGAACTCGTCGCCTGGGACGATGTCGGCTACGGGATCGAGTTCGCGCCTGCGCGCACGATGAGCATGCACAACATCTACGTGCGGACGTTGGCATTGACGGAGCTGCTCGATGGTGGACGATCCGCGGTACAGTGGGACGAGATCGATCTGACGGCGTTGCCGCCGAGCAATCGCAAGGGCGAGACAGTCTATGCGCTGAAGTCGCCGGCGACGATCTACGGGTTCGCGATCTGGTGGATCGCGGATCTCGCGGGCGGGGTCGTGATGTCGACTGCGCCGGATGCACCGAAGACGCATTGGGAGCAGCTCTATCTCCCGCTGCTCGAGCCGATTGCCGCCAAGTCCGGCGAGAAGGTGGGCATCGCGCTGCGCTCGCGTACGACGCCGGAGAAGGGCACGACACTCGCCTGGACAGCGACGCACATGGACGGCAAGGGGCGCCCGCTCGGCAAGCAGGCGCTGGACCTCGAGAAGGGGTATCTGCCTTAGTCAAACCGTAGGGCAGGTAAGCGATGACTTTTGCATCGCGCAACCTGCCGAGGGGCGTGTCGACATCGGCGGGTTGCGCCTCGCGAGACGCGCGACTTACCCGCCCTACGCCTTGTTTTTCTTCTCAAGCGCCTGCAGGTCGGGGTCCATTTTGTCGAAGGCCATGAGGCGGCCGCCACGGGCGAACACCCAGTTCCAGAACGGGCGGCGGTGACGAAAGGCGAGCCAAAGCTTGTCGAGGCGGCTGCCGAACCGCAGCTTCGATGAATACGCGGTCTGGCCGGTCTGCATCAATGGAATACCGTGCTTCAGGCAATAGCGGACGTTGGTCATCCAGCTCAGCACATAGAGATTGTGATCGCGCGCGACGGGATACTTCATGCCGATGAACTTATCGATCATCCGGCCTTTCTCGATGAACAGCAGGTTGAAGCCAATCAGCTCGTCGCCGAGCCAGTAGAGCATCGTTACCGCGCGATCGCCGAGGTTGGCCACCACGTCGCGGAAATACTGCGGTGAAAGTTTCTCGAAGTCGCCGTAGTCGAAGCCGGACTGACCGCGTGTGGAATCGTAGAGCGCCACGATCTGTGCTTCTACGTCCGAGATGTCATGTCGTTCCTCGACGCGCAGCCCGGACGCGCCTTTCAGTTTGCGGCGGATGTCCTTGCGGGTGGCGGACGAAAGGCTTGCGAGGTAGGCGTCCTCGGTCTTGAAGGGTGTCAAGTCGAGTACGGCGACTGGCAGGCTGCCGACACGGGTGAAGTGCGCGGCACCGAGCGCTGCATCGGTGTCTGGAACATCGCGGTCGGCGAGGTCCTTGAGGGCGAGGATCTCGACGTTTTCTGCCGCGGCGTGGGCGTCGAGGCCGGCCAGAAGAACGCGCGCCGCCGCCTGGCGCTTCGGGGCATCGAGATGAGGCGCAAAGCCGATATGACAGCGGTCTGCCAAGGGGGAACCAAGCCCCATCAGCGGCAGCTTCACGTAGCGTGGGAACGTATTTGCGAGCCAATCCCCCAGCGCGCGCCACTTGCCCTGCAGCGGCGTGTCGAGGCGGTAGGTCAGGCGAAAGATCGGAGCAGCGGCGATCAGCTTTTCGCGGTCGTAGACGCCGATGGCGGTGAACGTGAAGGCAGGGGGAGGCGAAGCTTCGCAGGCGGCGTAGTAGTCCCAGCCTTCGGCTTCTTCCGGGAAAAGGGTGGTCCAGGCGTCGCGCGGTATCGAGCCGACGCCGGGATGGATCCGGACGTCGAGGCCGTCGGCGGAGTGGACTGTGGCTGAGAGGGAAGGGGTGGGGTTCGGCATCGGTCTGTTTTGGTGCACTGTTCGCTACGCCAGCACGCGACTTAGCTCAATGGGAGGTCATTTGACCATCACGACGAGCGGGCGAAGTCTTCAAGTGTTGCGACGATGAGGTCCTCGGTCGCCGAACTCAGGAGTGAAGAAGTCGAGATCATGATCGTGCCGGCGGCGAGTTGGCGGGCGTTGGGCGTGTCGCTGGGGATGAGCAGCGATTTCATGTCGGGAAAGTCCGGTAGCGCCCGAGAGAACATGCGTGCGACGCCCAGGCGGGAGTGCCACAGCGCCCGGATGAGCAGGTCACGTTCGCGATGATAGGCCAGCGTCACAAACAGGCTCGTCGCGCTGGGTTTGGCTTGAGGTGGTGGACGATGAACGGTGAGGCCAGGAATGCGCTCGAGGCGGGTCGCGATTGCGTCGAAGCGGGCGCGGCTCATCGCCAGGTGGCCGTCGAGGCGGGGGAGTGCATTGTTGCCGATGCGTTTGCGGAGCGATCCGACGCGGGTGACTGCCACGTCCGCTGGATAGCGGTCGCCGGCGGCTTCGATCTCGTCGCCGCGCGCAAGCGCCCTGCGTTTGTGTGAACCGTAGGCGAACTGCACTCCCATTTGCGAGTAGACTGCGTGGTAGCCAGCCAGCATCATCACGCGGAAGAATTCGCCGAGAGGGGCGGACGATGTCAATTGAGCCGCAACCTTTCTCAGTCCTTCCATCGTCCCGGCCTCACGGGAGACGAGTGCGCCGCCTTCGTAGATCGTGAAGCCTTTGCTGACACCAAAGCTGAACACGCCGATGTCGCCGAGGAGGCCGACGCTGCGGCCATTCCATGTCGCGCCGAAAGCCTGTGCGGCATCCTCCACGATCGGGATGCCGGGCGCTGCCCGGCGGACGGCGTCGACGTCGGCCAGCAAGCCGCCGAAGTGTGTCGGGACGATTGCCAGTGTGCGTTGATCGACGAGCCGCTGGAGATGTGCGGTGTCCAAGTCGAAGCCGCCTGCAACAGTGTCGCACGCTACCACACTGAGGCCCGCGGCGGCGGCTGCAAACACGACGAGCGGGCAGGTGTATCCCGGCACGATCACGACTTCGCGGTCGGGATGCTGGAGCTTGAGATAGGTGAAGGCGATGCGCAGGCCAGCGGTGCCTGTTGACACGATCTCGATGTCGGCAAGACCATAACGACGGCAGATCTCGTTTTCGAGTGAGCCAGCGCTGCGACTGCCGAATAGATCGCGCCATTGCGGCAGCAGGCCAGCCGTTGGCGGAGCTTCACCCCAGCCCGGCGCTTCGATACGCGGTGGCCGGTCTTTCTTCACGGTCCTTCTTCCGTGGCCGCAAGTATGAGGACGCCGCCGACGATCGCACAGCAACCGATCGCCTGCACGAGCGAGATCGCGTCGCCGAGGTATGCCCATGAGAAGATGGTCACGGTGACGATCTCCATATGCGAGGCGGCGTAGGCCGGCCCGACTGGTGCGTACTTCAGGATCGTCATGTAGACGACGAATGCAGCGCCATAGCCCGCTAATACGGTCAAAAGCAGGGGCTCTGCCAGGACACGGGTGATCCAAGCTGCATCGAGCGTCGGTTCGCCGATGTTGTTACCGGCGAACTTGAAGCCGATCTGCACGTAAGTGTCGATGGCGATCAGGAGCAGAAAGCCGATGATGATTTTCAGGCGCATCAGTTGCCTCCCAGTCCGACCATCAGCACGCCGGCTGCGATCAGTGAAATCGCACCCATGCGCTGGGGCGTGATTTTCTCCGCGAAGAAAATACGTCCACCGATCATCACCATGAGGATGTCGATGCAGGCGACCATGACGGCCTGCCACAGCGGCACCACCGATACGAACGCCAGCCAGAGCAGGAACTCTGCGACATAGATCACGAGCCCTAGCCACACCAGCGGGTTGGCCAGCAGTGAGTGCCAATGGCCGTTTTCGCCGAGTCTATCTGCGTGGATGGAGGCTGCCTTCAGCAACAGCTGTCCGGTCGTGTTGCCGATCAGAACCGCTGCCAGCAGCATCCATGCGAAAAGGGTCATGAGGTTCGATCCCGGAATTCCGCAAGGGTCAAGTGAGCGCGCGCGATTCGGTCGGCGCCGTAAGCTGGCGCTATTACGGGCAGAACTCATCCCAGGGCAAGGGCGCGTGGTTCCGGTGCATCTCCATCTGCGATTCGCGCGACGGAAGCTGCGTGGTTGCCACCAGCAATCGCTCGGGAGGGGGGGCCTGCAAACCTGCCCCCCTTTGTGACAAGATGGTTCTTCGGGCACGTTCCTGCGTCAGCACGGCATACAGGCGAAAACAGCATGGCGACACGAACGCTCGGCATCATCGTTCACGGGGCTACAGGACGGATCGGGGCGGCGCAGCATCTGGCCAATTCGCTCTTGCCGATCTGCGCAGAGGGCGGGCTGCCGGTCGGCGGCGATCGAGTGATGCCTAGACTTATGTTCGTCGCGCGCAACGAGGCGAAGCTAAAGGCCGCCGCCGAGCTCGCCGGCGCTGCCTGGACGACGGATCTCGATGCAGCACTTTGCGATCCGGCTTACGAGGTTTTCTGCGATGCCGCCGCGACGCATCTAAGGCCTCGGGTGCTCGAAAAGGCGATCGCCGCGGGCAAGCACATCTACACTGAAAAGCCGCTCGCGCCGTCGGTGAGGGAGGGGCAGCGTCTGTTGCAACTTGCGGAGGCACGCGGCGTCAAGCACGGGGCGGTCGAGGACAAGCTGGGATTGCCGGGACTGCAGAAGCTGGCACGGCTCGTCGATCGCGGTTTCTTCGGACGGATGATCGGCTTCAAGCTCGAGTTCGGCTGGTGGATATTCGACGGGATCGAGACGCCGGCGCAGCGGCCGAGCTGGAACTACAAGAAGAGCGGTGGCGGCGGTGTCATTTTCGATATGTATCCGCATTGGCGTTACGTCGTCGAGGGACTGATGGGACCGATCCGGCGCGTGGCAGCGGTGGCTGCAACAGGCACGCGCGAGCGGGTCGACGAGGCGGGGCAGTCCTATGCCGTCGATGTCGAGGATACCGGCCACGCACTGGTCGAATTGGAGTGCGGTGCGGTCGGCGTGATACTGAGTTCGTGGGCGACGCGGGTGCGGCGCGACGATCTCGTGGTGCTGCATATCGACGGCACGGAAGGCTCGGCGCAGGCGGGGCTCCACCGCTGCTTCACGCAGAGGTCGACTGAAGCACCGAGTACGTCGGCGTTTTCGGTCTCGGTCGATCCGGGCACCGATTATTGCGGACAATGGCGAGAGTTCGACGAGCCGGTGTCGGGCGTCAATCCTTATCGCGTGGGCTGGGAAGCGTTTCTGCGCCACGTTCATGCGGGCGAGCCGATGGCGTCGGATCTTCGGGCCGGCATCAGGGATATCGCGCTGGCGGAGGCCTGCCATCGCAGCATATCGAGTCGCGCGTGGGCGGATATGCCGAAATTCAGTTGACGGCGGTTTTCGCCTGTTGGCGAGCCGCTCCGACCTGCTTCAGGCGGGAAGGGCGGCCGGACTGGAACGTCGGCGGGGCGCTGTGCTGGGGAGCAGGGGCAGCTTTCGCGCGTGACGTGGGAGCAGGGATGGGCTTGGCTGGTTCCAGAACGCGCTGGCGTGGGAAGTAGGCGGTGACGACGGTTCCTTTGCGTACTTCCGAGGTCAGCTCGAAGGTGCCGCCGTGGATCTCGACGAGGTTTTTGACGATAGGCAAGCCCAGACCGGTGCCGCCTTCCGCGGTTTTGTGGGCAAGCGAGCCTTGGCCGAATGCCTGCATGACCTTGGGTATTTCGTCTTTTGGGATGCCGGGGCCGGAATCGCGGACTTGAACCATCTGGCCGCCGCCTTCGGTGCGCGCGACCGACAATACGATTTCGCCGTTTCTCGGGGTGAACTTCAACGCGTTCGACATGAGGTTCAGGACGACTTGGCGCAGAGCGCGCTCGTCGGCCCAAATCGGGGGCACGGACTCGTCGAAATCCTCGACGATGCGCAGTGCCTTGCCCTCCAGGCGCAGCTTGAGCAGGCGATGACAATCGTCGACGACGTCGATGAGGCGGACGGCGCTTTCGTTGAGTTCATAGCGGCCGGCTTCGATGCGAGAGAGGTCGAGGATCTCGTTGATGAGATGCAGCAGGTGGCTGCCGGAGTGGTGAATATTGCCGGCGTATTCCTTGTAGAGCTTGTTCTCCATCGGCCCCATGATCTCGGCGTGCATCACTTCCGAAAAGCCGAGGATGGCGTTCAATGGAGTGCGCAGTTCGTGGCTCATGGTCGCCAGGAACCTCGATTTCGCGATGTTGGCTTCCTCGGCTCGGCGGCGGGCTTCATCGGAGATCGATTTGGCTTCTTCCAGCTCGGCGATCAGCAGGTCCTTCTGGGCTCGGAACCGCAACATCTGGATCGCAGTTGCGTTCAGTCCCTTGGTCAGGAATACGAAGTAAACGTGGACGCCGACCGCCATGGAGGCCAGCGCGAGGTGGAAGGCGTCACCTTGGATCAGAAGGCGGCCGACGACGGCGATCGTCATCGGGATGGTGCCGACGTAGAAGAGCTGGAGCAGCGGTGAGGCGAGTGTCATGCGGATCGCAAGGATCACGATCAGCGAGGCGAACACGAAGACGTGGCTCGAGAATAAGTATTCCACCGGCATGCTCGTGCCGGCAGTTGCGCCGACAAGCGCAAAACCAGCCCACGTCACACCGTTCGTGGCTTCTGCGAGCAGCAGACGCCGCCGCCAGGTCGTCAGATTGATTTCGGACGCGGGCGTGGCGAGATAACGCCGACAGCACTCCAACAGCAGGACCTTGGCGCCGATCACCATGGCGAGCCAGGTTAGAGCTTGCGACCAATGGGCCCAGAACATCGAGGCGAGGGAGAAGATGCCGGCGAGGAGCAAAAGGGTGGCCTGGGCAGACTGCTCATTGCGCGCGAACATCAAGTTCAGCTCATGCGCGAATGTGGGTTCCTCGGTCCCCCCGTGCATCAAGCGCTGACGAGCCAGGGCAACTCCCATCGCCGCAGAGGCGGTTGATTGCTGGGCGGCGCTCGCGGTGCGCTTTTGAGTTAATGCTGCCGCGGCCATCCTTGCTGTTTTCCTGCTCGAATTCTTCGAAGGCGACGCCTGGAAGCTTCTGATCGGACTTCCAGTACCGAGGTTGCAAATTTCGCATCAATACCTAAAGAGGCGTTTAAGGTTACGCCAAAAATGCTATGCAACTCATGGAATTTACTTGATTTATTGACGACGTTCGGCCGCGGAAGACCCGGAATTCGATGCGGGTGCAATCTGGAAGGGGTCTGCTAGATTGAGGGGCGAGACAATCCAAGCGAGAGGAAAGGCCCCGCTTTGAAGATCATCGACGAGGCGCGTGCGCCGAATCCCCGGCGGGTCAGGATTTTCCTGGCGGAGAAGGGGATATCAATTCCATTCGAGCCGCTGAACCTCATCAAGCTCGAACACAAGAGCGAGGCGGTGCGCCGCCTCAACCCCTTCGCGCAGGTACCGATTCTGGTGTTCGACGACGGTTCGACCTTGTCGGAGAGCGTCGCGATTTGCCGCTATTTCGAGGAGATACAACCGGAGCCGGCGCTATTCGGCCATGGGGCCAGGCAGAGGGCCGAGGTCGAGATGTGGAGCCGTCGGATCGAGCTGGGCTTGTTCCAGGCTGTTGCGCATTGCTTCCGGCACACGCATCCCGCTATGGCGGTGATGGAGCAGCCGCAGATCGCTGCCTGGGGTGAGGTGAACCGAGGGCGCGTGGGCGAGGTGCTGGCGCTGATCGACGAGCAGCTTGGCGGGCGGGCTCATGTCGCGGGGCCCGACTTCTCAATTGCGGATATTACGCTGCTGGTGGCGGTCGATTTCATGAAGCCGGCCAAGATTATTCGTCCGACGGGTCTGTCGAACCTGGAGCGCTGGTACACTGCGGTATCGGCACGTCCCAGCGCCAAAGCGTGAACCGGGCATCACAAGACTTCTGTCGATGGCATATCGGGCAGCGGCTGTTCCCTGGGTAACAGCCGCCCTGGTTTGGCGGATGTAACGATGATGAATCTGCAATTGATATGCGCTGGGACCAACCAGCGCGGGGCGGTTCGATGAAATTGACCATCGTAGGTTGCGGGGACGCGTTCGGTTCCGGCGGCCGTCTCCAGACGTGCTTTTGCATCGACACCGGTACGAGCCGCCTACTGATCGATTGCGGCGCGACGGCGCTGATCGGTCTCGAACGCACGGGAATCGACCCCAATTCCATCAACGCCATTCAAGTGTCGCATCTTCACGGCGATCATTTCAGCGGTCTCGTCTGGTGGTTCCTGCATGCCGTTCATGTCGCGAAGAGACGTTCGGCCTTGACTGTCGCGGGCCCGATTGGGATCGAAATGCGTTTCAGGCAGGCTGCGGAGGTTCTCTTTCCTGGGGCGCTGCGGGTGGAGATGCCGTTCGAGCTTCGTTTCGTCGAACAGGCGGCGGGACAGACCTATACGGTCGGCGAATTCAACGTACGGGCATTCGAAGTCAGCCATCCGTCGGGAGCAGCGGCGCATGCACTGCGCATCGAAGGTGGCGGGCGAACGATCGCTTTTTCGGGTGACACCGAATGGGTCGACGCTCTCGTGCCATGTGCCTCTGGAGCGGATATCTTCCTCTGCGAGTGCTACGCGTACGACCGGCCGGTGCGCCATCACATGAACTGGGTCAAGCTCAAAGCCGAGCTGCCGCGGCTCATGGCAAAGCGCGTCGTGCTTACCCATATGAACGCTGATATGCTTGCGCAACGCGAGTTCGTACGGGCGCCAAATGTGACGCTGGCCGATGACGGAATGGCGATCGAGTTTTAGTGTGATGCACTAGATGCCACGGCCTGATCCTCTGCGCCTTTTATTGCGAGATATCCGGGCCTGCAGGGTGTGCGTGGAGAACCCACTCGGCGCTCCGCTGCCGCATCAGCCTCGGCCCGTCCTGCGAGCGTCAAGAAGCGCGCGATTGGCAATCTTCGGCCAGGCGCCCGGTGTTCGTGTGCATGCCTCAGGCATCCCATTCACTGATCCATCCGGCGACCGGTTGCGGGATTGGATGGGCGTCAGCGAGGACGAGTTCTATGACGTCGAACGGGTCGCCATCGTACCCATGGGGTTCTGTTTTCCTGGCCTGGACCGGCATGGCGGGGATCTGCCGCCTCGTCGGGAGTGTGCGCCGCTGTGGCGGGAGCGGGTGCTCGCCTCGCTGGCAAATGTCGAACTCATTCTGCTGGTGGGTTCGTATGCTCAGCGATGGCACCTGCCGCCGGTGCGGGGGCTCAACATGACCGAGACGGTGCGGGGCTGGCGGGATCTGCCGAAGGGTGCCGATGGAAAGCGGTATATCCCGTTGCCGCATCCGTCATGGCGGAACAACGCTTGGATCAAGCGGCATCCGTGGTTCGATACGGAATTACTGCCGGAGTTGCGCCGAGAGGTGCGGCGACTGCTCGATGTGGATTTGACTTCTGGGAAGCCAGCCCTGCGTCGCGTTCCCAAAAAGAAAGGCCCCGCGCCGGTGTAGGGCAGGGCCGTCTTGTCTTGCCGCCTGTGCCGCAAGACTGTCGTTTACCAGAACCGGCGGCGGCGACGGACGATGAAGTACCGGCGTGGACGACGATAATAGAAGACGCGCCGGGGACGGCGGTAGAAGTAGACGCGGCGACGGTAGAAGCGCCGGCGGCGGACGAAATAGAACTGGTTGGGCTCCATCTCGGATTCGACAGTCTCGGCGACCGCCTGAGATGCTTCGGTCGGCTGTGCGGAAGGGGTGCTGGAACTTTCTGCAGCTTCGGCGGGACCGGGTATCGAGAGGCCGCAGGCGGCAGCCGCGCCGGCGCCGAACATGAGCTTCAACAATCTGCGTCGCGCAAGTGGTTCCATTGGACAGTCGCTCCCATGACGTTGGGCCGTTCGCCGGCACGGCATCAGGCTAGCATTCCCGGGAAAATTTGAAAGTGCTTTGCGTAAAATCAGTAAGTACGTGTTGTCAGTGAATGCGGCACTGCAACTACTGCAGGTATGCCCGGATGAGCCGCTTGGCGTCTGCGCCATCCCATTCTGCGGCGCCCGTGAGCCGGCCGATCTCTCGGCCCTGGCGGTCAATCAACAGGGTGGTCGGCATACCGGCAGCCTTCAAAGCGGTGGCGCCGCGAGCCGTCGGGTCGATATAGAGCGCGAGGTCGGTGGCTTTGGCCGCGGTCAGGAACTTCTGGGCTGCCTCTGCCCCTGCACGGTCAACCGCGAGAGCGACCACTTCGAAACCCTCCGAGCCCAGCTCCTTTTGCAGGGAAGCCAATGCCGGCATTTCCTTGCGGCAGGGCGCGCACCACGTCGCCCAGAGGTTCAAGAGGACGACACGGCCCTGCCAATCTTTCAAGGTGCGGGGCTGGCCTTTACCATCCGAAAAGGCGACTTCGGGCAGGGTCTCCGGTTCCTTCTTGAAGACGAAAGCGGCCATCTCGCCGGTGTTCAGCTTGTCTTGTCCGGGGACTGCGGCATTGGGAGTTGCTGACGGCGTGGCTGAGCGCACCGATTGGCCTGGGATCGGCTGGACGGGAGCGCTCGATACCTGGCGGGCGTTGTCATTTCCCCCGAGCGTGACGTATACCGCCGCGAACCCGGCAAGCGCCGCCAGCACCGTAACGACGATCGCCCGCGAGGTGGAGCCGGGACTTTCCGTCTTGCCGTTCATAGAGTTTGACCGCTCATGATCTGCTGCTCGTAGTCTCGGGGGCCGTCATGTCGCGCTGCTTTTCATTCGGAGCCAATGCCCCATGTCCAAGGACACCGACAAGCAAAGCCTGTCCAACAAGATGTGGGGTGGCCGGTTCAGCGCGTCGCCGGCTGACATCATGGAGGAGATAAACGCCTCGATCGGCTTCGACAAGCGGTTGGCTACCCAGGATATCCGCGGTTCGAAGGCGCATGCAGACATGCTGGCGGCAGCGGGGATCATAACGAAGGAGGATGCCAAGCGCATCGTCGCGGGCCTCGACCAGATCCTCGGCGAGGTGGAAGCCGGGGTGATGAAGTGGTCGCGGGCTCTCGAGGACGTTCACATGAACGTCGAGAGCCGGCTCAAAGACAACATCGGTGCACCTGCCGGGCGGCTGCATACGGCGCGGTCGCGCAACGATCAGGTGGCAACCGACTTCAAATTGTGGGTGCGGGACCGCATCGACGCGATGGATATGGCACTTGGGGTGTTGCAGCTTTCATTGGCGCGCAAGGCCGAGGCGCACGCTGCGACCGTCATGCCGGGCTTCACCCATCTGCAGCCAGCGCAGCCCGTCACGTTCGGGCATCATCTGCTCGCTTATGTCGAGATGATCGGCCGGGATCGCGGGCGGTTTGCCGATGCGCGCGCGCGTCTGAACGAATGCCCGCTCGGGGCGGCTGCACTTGCAGGCACGTCGTTCCCGATCGACCGGCATGCGACGGCGGCAGCGCTGGACTTCGACCGGCCGACGGCGAATTCGCTCGACAGCGTTTCAGATCGAGACTTTGCGCTGGAGACGCTGGCGGCAGCCTCGATCGCGGCGATGCACCTGTCGCGTTTTGCCGAAGAGATCGTGATCTGGATGACGCCGCAGTTCGGATTCATCACGCTGTCGGACAAGTTCACGACGGGTTCGTCGATCATGCCGCAGAAGCGCAACCCGGACGCCGCCGAGCTCAGCCGCGCCAAGGTTGGACGGATCGCAGGTGCTTTCCAGAGCCTGCTCATGGTGATGAAGGGTCTGCCGCTCGCCTATTCGAAGGACATGCAAGAGGACAAGGAAGTCACTTTCGATGCCCTCGACAGTTTCGGTCTCGCGGTCGCAGCGATGTCGGGCATGGTGGAGGATCTCGAGCCGCGCGCTGATGTGATGCGGGCCGCGGCTGGCCGTGGATACTCGACGGCGACCGATCTCGCGGACTGGCTGGTGCGAGAATTGAAACTGCCTTTCCGCGATGCACATCACGTCACGGGGCGCGTCGTTTCGCTGGCTGAGGGGCGCGGGGTGGAACTCGAAGCACTGTCCTTGGCTGACCTGAAAACCATCGAGCCGCGCTTTCGCGCCGATGCGCTCGATGTGCTCAGTGTGGACAATTCAGTGAAGAGCCGGACCAGTCATGGTGGAACTGCGCCACAGAACGTCAGGAAAATGGCGCGGGGGTGGGTGCGGAAGCTGGAAAAGGCGGCGGAGCGGGTCTAGGAGTAGCTTCCTCTGCGATGCTGCACTTCGCGAGTGTGGTCGGTTCGTCGTACGCAGGGTGGGTTGCCGGATCGAATGGCGGTTCGCCGGCGGCCAATCTGGCCAGGCAGGACTTGGTGAAGTCACAGCGAGTGAAGTGTAAGCTGGTAAGTCGGTGTATGCGTAGCTAGCCACCGAGCACTTCGACGGGCCAACCCCCAGGCATACGGAGGGGCGGGCCACTTTTGTTTGCACTGCGCGAGCGGTGCGGGGTATAGAGTTCGTAGCGCCGCGCCTTTGCCGACGCGGGAAGAGGTTGGATCCTGATATGCCGGTCCTGGCGAAAAAGGCACTGCTGATCCTGGCCGCGGGCATCATGCTCGCAGGTTGTGGCGTGCGCGGACCGGTTCAGATGCCCAAGTCCGATCCCAATGCGCCAGCCACGCCGGATGCGACGGCCTCTGCGGAATCCGGCCAGGGTAAACCTGAGAATACGGCGTTGAAACCGCATCAAGGGTTTATTCTCGACGGGCTGCTGCGCTGAGCAAAGTCAGTTTATTTGTACTGACGCCGGTCACCTCTCTGAACTAATCTCTCCTCCCAGGTGAAGCCGAAATGGGCTTCGGCCGAGCGTGCCGTCATGCGCGTTCGGCAGCGAAAATGCACCGTTTCCGGGGAGGACCGGGTCCATGCAAGTGAAGCGCTCGCCGTATTTGGCGCTCGCAGTCGTGATTTCGTGGTTGCTCTTGCTCAGCAGCCATGTCGCGCAGGCGCAGGACTACTACCAGGGTAAGACCATCACGATCATCGTCGGCGTGGATGCCGGTAGCGGCTACGATGCCTATGGCCGGCTTCTCGGCCGCAGCCTTAGCCGCCACGTGCCGGGTGCGCCGACTGTAATCGTACAGAATATGCCGGGTGCGGCCAGCATCAAGGCCGCCGAGTACATCTATTCCATCGCGCCCAAGGATGGGACACAGTTCGCGATCATTTTCCCGAATTCGCTGGTCGACCCTCTGACCGGCGATCTTTCCAAGTTCCGCTACGATCCGACGAAGTTCGATTATCTCGGGACTGCGGATGTCGGCACGCGCCTCTGCTACACGATCGGGTCGTCGAAGATCCGTACACTCGAAGATGCGCGGGGAGCGAAAGTCGTTCTGGGCTCGACGGCGCGCAGCAGCCCGGCATCCGACTATGCGCTGATGACCAACGCGGTCGCGGGCACGAAGTTCGAGGTCGTGACCGGCTACAAAGGGCCGGCCGACATCTTTCTTGCGATGGAACGCGGGGAGGTCGAAGGCATGTGCGGTATCGACGTCAGCACGGTCATGGCACTCAGGCCGGAATGGCTCGGCTCGACGAAAGCTCATTTCCTCGTGCAGGCGGGGCTCGAAGAAAATCCCAAGATGACGGCGCTGGGCATTCCATCGCTGTGGAAGTTCACGCCTCCGGAGATGCGAAAAGCGGTCGAGCTTGTGGTCAGCCAGCAGGTGTTCCAGCGTCCGTACATCGCGCCACCGGGAACGCCCGCAGGGCCGCTCGCTACGCTGCGGAAGGCATTCGTCGACGCGCACAAGGACCCGGCCTTGCTCGACGAGGCGCAGAAGATGAACCTCTCGATCAGTGTGAAGGGCGGGGAGGAAGTCTCCGCGCTGGTCAAGCAGATGTATGCTTCGCCCAAGGCGCTGGTCGAGCAGATGACGCGCATGATCAGGGGGTAAGGGAATTGCTGCGGGGCGGTGGTTCTTGCTACATGCACGCCGACGATAAGCGAAAACCCGGCGGCCCCGATATGCTTCAATTCACCTACACCCGCGGAGAACTGCACGCCGAGGGCGTCGGTCTTGCCGACATAGCGGCCGAAGTGGGCACGCCGTTCTATTGCTATTCTACGGCGGCGTTCGAGGGGCAATTTCGCGCGCTCGACCGCGCGTTCGCGGGCACCGACCACCTCATCTGTTACGCCATGAAGGCGAACTCCAACCAGGCCGTGCTCGCGACCATGGCGCGGCTCGGGGCTGGTATGGACGTTGTTTCCGTGGGCGAACTGAAACGGGCGTTGGCTGCCGGCGTTTCTGCGTCGAAGGTGATCTTCGCGGGCGTCGGCAAGACGCGCGAGGAAATGGCGTTCGCGATCGCGCATGGCATCCTGGGCTTCAACGTCGAGAGCGAAGCGGAACTCGAAGCTCTGTCGTCCGTGTCGCAAGAACTCGGAAAGACCGCGCGCATCGCGCTGCGAGTCAATCCGGACGTGGACGCCAAGACGCACGCGAAGATCTCGACCGGGAAATCCGAGAACAAGTTCGGAATTCCGTTCAGCGACGCGCCTCGCCTGATGGATCGCGCGCGCGCGCTGCCGGGGCTCGCCGCCGTCGGGATCCACATGCACATCGGCAGCCAGATCACGGACGCGAAGCTGTCGCCGTTCCGCGACGCGTTCACGCTGATGCGCGAGCTGGCACTCGACTTGCGCGGGCGGGGGCATGTGCTCGAACATCTCGATCTCGGCGGCGGGCTCGGCGTGTCCTACAAGCTCGATAATCAGCCGCCTCCCGATCCTGCGGCGTACGCAGCGGTGGCGAAAGAAGTGCTGGGCGATCTCGGGCTGAAGCTGGTGATGGAGCCTGGGCGGCTGCTGGTCGGCAACGCTGGCGTGCTGGTGACGCGCGTGACGTTCATCAAGGAAGGCGAGGGGCGGCGCTTCACGATCGTGGACGCCGCCATGAACGATCTGATCCGGCCGACGCTATATGAGGCGCATCACGAGATCTGGCCGGTGGCCGAGCGCCAGCGCGATGCCGCGACGGTGGTGCAGGATCTCGTTGGTCCCGTATGCGAGACGGGCGACTACATTGCGCTGGAACGCGCGCTGCCGCCGTTCGCTGCCGGCGATCTCGTTGCCGTGATGACGGCGGGCGCCTATGGGGCCGTGATGGCGTCGACGTACAACACGCGACCGCTGGTGCCGGAGGTGCTGGTGCGCGGGAGCGAGTGGGCCGTCGTGCGCCCACGCATGGAGGTCGAGGCGATCATCGCGCTGGATCGGTTGCCGGGTTGGTTGGGGTAGTGGTTGGGCGCGCAGGAGGTAGCGTTCCCAGCTTTTTCTGCGTCCTCCCAGGCGTTTTTTATGTACTCTGACATCGTCTCCTACAATTTCGTCATGGCCGGCCCGGATCAGTGTCCGGGCTGAACTGCGGCGGCCATTCACGTCTCCTTTCGATGACTAGGCCCACGGGGCGCGGCTGTGAGGTGTCTGACTGATCAACGTGTCGTGGACGGCCGCCTTCGCGGCCGTGACGGTGTGTCTGGTTGGGGCGGGAGTGCCGCGGGGTGGGTCATCGCGTCGGTGCTGTTTTTCTCGTTGGCCTCTGACTGCGGGGCTGCCGTCCTGGAACGAGAGCCTGAAGGCGGGCCGCCGAAATGCGCCATCGAGATCGAGTTCCGCTTGCACCGGGGCGGGTTCGATGGGGCGACCCTCGAGCGCGTGTTGCGCTTCGCCGAAACCGCGCCTCGCATCAAGCATCTCCACGACCTGCGCCAACGCTACGAGGATGGGCCGATATTGTGCCTCGTGATCGACATGGCGGACGAGGCGCTGGCGATCTTCGAGCAGCTGACCAACATCGTGCCTGTGCCCCGCGCACGCCTGCCGCGCCTGCCGCCACCGCCGCCCGTCGTGCTGCGCTACAAGGGCGCTTGAGGGGGTGGGCAGGGCGTAGATAATTGTGTGTGTCACCCAACTTTTCACTCTTGCTGGACGTACTGGTGCGCGACAGCGAGTGGTGGTCGTTCGGCTGCGCATGGACATCGGTTCGATCAATGCGCTGGACAGGCTGCCGGGGTGGCTGGGGGAGTGGCTGGGGCCGCGCTTGCCAGTTGGCGGGAAATCGTGGCAGTCCTCATCCACCGTCTAAGCGTGGGTTGAACGATGCGATTCCGATTGTCCTATTCCGGCCCGTTGTTTGGGGCGACGCAGAAGCACCCGCGAGCCAAGCATAAGCACGCGATCAGAAAAGCTTTGCACCCGCAGTTAAGAGAGCTGTGGAACAACTACCCTCAGCTCGATTTGCAACCCATTACGCTCGCTCAGGCCGCGAAAATAAAGCCAGCTCCACATGCTCACCGTGCCGAGTTCGCTGATCGATGGGCAATCGGAGAGTTCCGCTTCATGCCCGTCGTACGAAATGGCGAAGCCACCGTTGGGGTTGATGTGCTGTTCTTGCGGCCGGGCGCTCCAGGGGTAGTGATGAATCACGGCGATCTAGACAATCGCCTGGCTACGATTTTCGATGCGTTGAAAGTGCCAAAGAGCGTGAACGAATTTGGTAGGGCAGTTCCGGTGCCGGATGCGGGTGAAGTCCCCTTCTATTGCTTGCTTGAAGACGACAAGCTGATTACGAGGGTTGGGGTAGATACCGACATTCTGTTGGAGCCAGTCGAGGGAAAAGCCGAGATTGAGACGAATGATGTTCGTCTCATTATCGCGATAGACATACACCCACTTTCGATCGGCAATCCAAGGTTCTGAAGGCTTGAGCTAAGCCCGGAACAATGCGTCACCGGCCGCAGGGCGGGTAAGCGCGTTGGCGTGCAACCCGCCGGTCTGGTGCAATGCTCGGCAGGTTGCGCGATGCAAAGCGCATCGCTTACCTGCCCTACGTGATTGAAGGCAAACGGTGTTCGCGCGCGGCCTCGATCCCGCGCGCGAACGTGACGAGAATCAGCCGCTGCTTGCGCGCTCGAAAACGTCGGCGTAGCAGGCCATCATGAACTCCTGCTTGCTGATGCTTGTGGAGCGCGCCATTTTGCGACCGGACTTCTTCATCATCGCGACATACTTCTTGTCGGTGACGGTCTTGCCGTTGGCGCTCATCTTCGCGAAGACCTCGCGGCAGGCATTCTCCGTAGCGGCCTGGGCGGGCGCAACGCACGCCAGCGACAAAGCCAGTGCTGGTGCAATCAAGAAGATCCGCATCTGTGTAACTCCCGGAAAGTTGAATTCTTCGTCTGAACGCCCTGTTTGGTTCGAAGGGCGTGCGCGGAAGGAAACATGGACGGCGTCGGGGAGGCCAATGCCCTTTCTGCATCGTGTCGATGCTCAACGCTGCAGGCGCGACGATCAGATCGGGCTTTACTTCCCGCCAAGAAACAGTTCGCGCCGTCACCGGCTTCCCGGTAAGCAGGCGGGATGACCGAAGCAACTGAAGCAAAAGAGTTCGAGATATTTCTGGTGGCGGCACCGGGGCTGGAAGCGGCGCTGTGCGAGGAGGCGCGGGAGAAGGGGTTTTCCGAGCCGACCGTGATCAAGGGCGGCGTGACCGTCCGGGG
>CANJPN010000012.1 GCA_947475855.1 Bradyrhizobiaceae bacterium | reverse complement strand
TCGGTCTGGCGCCAAAACCAACTCTAAACTAACATTACACCCGGACCACTCGATGGGGGCTGGTCAACACCACGAAAAATCGCCGATAAAACGTTGTAGACAGGGCGCTTCTGGCAACGCCCCCGATCTTCAACCGGACAGTAGTGCGCTGACGGCCGGTCGAAATCGGTGCCGGGGGAGACCTACCGACGGCTAGCGTCCGGCAGCCGAGTGTTGTTGGCCAGTTCCTCTACGGTGGCGGGCAGTTGGATTGGAGAGCAGGCATAAAAGTCCAATGCATGAATGCGGCTATGCTTCTAAACGGATCAACGAAGGGCCTTCTCCAATATTGGGCGAATATCTCGCTGAGTAATGACTTCGTAACCTGATTGCTCGAGAGCTTCTCGCTCTCCCCGATTCTCTACCATTCTCAAGCAGTCCGCCATAAACGATCCGGCTGGAGATAGTTTAATTCCATTGACCAGGTCCTGTTCGATTGCAGTGTTATGATCGAACAGTGAAACAACAGCTTTCTTGTTTGCCATCAGATAAGAGACGCGAGCAACTTCGAAAATACGTGAATCATCAAGATAGTTCACATTGAGAACAACTTTCGATCGAGATATAATTTCATCGCGAGCAGGGCCATAAATACCGCTCAGAAAAACACTCGTTAAGCCAATACTCGAGAGAGCTTGGAAAACACCGAGTCTTTTAGAATTTGGAGTTCCATAGAATAAGATGTCTATATCCTGTTCGTTGGCCCTGGCAATGCGTGAGAGGATGGGTGCGTAGCCAACTGGCACAGCTTTGACCGGGTAAGCAGTGGTTATATCGGACCACGCATCCATGTTGAACATGCTATACTCCCATACCTGAACCTTCTTGGCGTATAGGTGCATTTCGGATCGAATTTCTTGTGCCGGAACTCCACGCATCTGTTCAAAATTATACACAATGGAGTCTGTCGGGAGCATTTGAAGCGTACCTTCGGACAACATGTGAGCACCGAAGATGATATTGATCGCTTGATTGCTAAATGTCCCCCTTGAATAAGACGCGCTATGCCCAAGTTGTTCCAGGCCCCAGCGCACAGTCTCTATGATTTCCATGTAACCGTTAGGGCCATGCATGCGATGGTTCGGAATGATATGGACGAGATTGAATTTCATAGGCCATCAAGCTCCTAGTGGGGTCGGGGCAATGTCGGCATCACGCTGCGCTATCGGATCGCACATGATTGCGGGTATGCGGGAAATGTGAACGGCTGACGAGCGCAGAAGAAGCGCCTCGCGCGCTAGCACGAACAGATTATGGCGTAAACCGATTTATGCAGCGACAGACATGTTGTCAACGGATGATCTATAGACGTACAAGAAGATCCATCTAAGGGCTATCAACATGTAAGCGCACAGCTCTATGAACATCTCTTCGTTGTTGGACGCCGCACGCGCCTTGGCGCGTCAGGGTCGCTTTGCGGAAGCGTTAGAACAGTACAGAGGATTGTCCCAGCGGTACCCCGAGCGCTCCGAAGTCCATCATGGCCATGGAAGCGTGTTACTTGCTTTGGGACATTATGAATCGGCGTTACTCGCTTACGCACGCGCTGTGGAGTTGGACCAGAGCAACCCTTCCGCTTGGAACAATCGTGGCTGCGCGCTTCAAGCGGTTGGGCGACACGACGAAGCGTTAGAGAGCTTCGCACGAGCACTGGAGTTGACTCCAAATGATGTGGATGTGATTTACAATCGCGCCAATAGCATGCGGGCGGCCGGTAGGACTGAGGATGCAATTTTGAGTTATGCCGATGTCCTGTCCCTTGATGAGCAACATATCGGGGCATTATCTAACAAAGCCGCACTGCTCGCAGCCATAGGAATGCATGACGAATCGCTCGAGCTAATGAATCGTGCTTGCAGTTTACAGCCCGATAATCGTGAGTTCCGCCTCAACCGAGGTGGCGTATTGTTAAAGCTGCGCCTGTTTGAAGACGCAGTGGTGGATTTCTCTATAGTTGCTCGACAGGCAACAAACTTGGCAGCGACTTCATTCGGGCTTGGCTGCGCTTTGCTTGGGCTTGGGCGCGCAAGTGAAGCCCTTGCGGCATTCGATCAGATGTTGGCTATCGCACCTCATGATGCAAATGCATTGGTGAACAGGGGGGTTGCACTTTCCACGCTTGGAAAACATTCTGAAGCCATAGAGTGTTACGACCGCGCTATCAAAGCCAAGCCCAGGTTTGTCCAAGCGCTCGTCAATAAGGGTGCGTCGTTAATTGAGCCAGATGAAATAGAGAAAGCCCTTTCGTGTTATGAGGAAGCGCTAACGCTAGATTGCGATAACAGTTCTGCGCTTATTGGGCGGGGCGAGCTACTGAGGGGGCTCGGTCGTCACGTTGAAGCTGTGGAGTCCCTCGAACGTGCATTGCTGAATGACCCCCTGAACGATGGCGCGATCAATTCAAGGCTCAGTGTCGCATTGGACACTTGCGATTGGCAGAAGACGCACCAATTGGTGGGAGTAATCGAGCGTAATCGGATGCCAATTCTCCCCCTCACTGCCGTTCGAACACCATTAAACGCCGAATACTTACTTAATATCGCCAAGGCTGAATGCAAAAGGATTAGCTTCGGAAAATCGATTGCCAAGAGGATTGGGTCGGCTCGACAATCAAGGGGAAAGATACGATTGGGATATATCTCCAGTGACTTTGGCCACCATGCGGTAGGTTATCAGATTGGAGAGTTGATCGAAAAGCATGATCGATCCCGCTTTGAAGTGAATGGTTTTTCTGCGGCTGTTTCAGATGGAAGTGCTCTCCAGAGAAGGATTTATGGAGCTTTCGATCGCTTGGATGAGGTCAAAGCTCTTGAGGACTCTGAATTAAGCAAGCTCATTTCTTCTCGGGGGATTGATGTTTTGGTGGATCTAAACGGACACACCAAAGGAAACCGTCTCGGCGCTCTAGTTAATCGTCCAGCCCCAATTCAAGTGACCTATTTGGGTTTTCCAGGAACGCTCGGTTGCGAGTTTATTGACTATGTGATCTGTGATCGCGTGGTACTTCCAGAGAGTGATCGGCGATGGTTCGTTGAGCAGCCTGTCTGGATGCCAGATTGCTATCAGGTCAGTGATAGCCAGCAAGGCTGGGCCGCTCCGTCAACTCGGTTGGCTGAGGGATTGCCAGAGCATGCGTTTGTGTTTGCCAGTTTTAATGCTGCACACAAGATAACCGCAGAAGTTTGGGCAACCTGGATGCGACTTCTAATCAAGGTCGTGCCAAGCGTGCTGTGGGTTGTGGCTTCACATGAAGTTGCAAAGAGAACTCTACTCAACGCAGCCGCCCAGCATGGGGTAGGGGAAGACCGGATTGTATTCTGCGCTACCGTTTCGCCCGAGAGGCATCTCGCTAGGCAGAATTTAGCGGATTTATTTTTAGATACCTTGCCGTATTGCGCTCATGGCACCGCCAGTCTTTCGTTGCGTATGGGGTTGCCAATCCTAACCTGTGAGGGCGGAACTTTCGCCGGAAGAGTTGGGGTTAGCTTGCTCTCGTGCTTGGGTATGCATGAATTGATCGCGTCTTCGCTTGCAGATTACGAAGCTCGAGCGCTCGAGTTGGCTCTCACTCCTGGGTTGATTGCAAGTGTAAAGAGCCGTTTGGCGGCTTCCGTGCAGCAGTCACCGCTGTTCGATGCGAAGGCATTTGCGCGAAATCTGGAATCCGCATTTGAGGAAATGGTCGATCGATATGATCGTGGACAGGCCGCGTCAGAGCCGATCATCGTTGCGAAAAGGTAAGTTGTCCGTTGTGATGATGTTACGATCGCGATACATATTGCTTATGTTTAGATAAGAACTCGATCTGCGCCTTGTGAAACTTCTCGCTTCTGAAGTTTCCCATAGAGAAATGCATAACGTGTATATTTGTTACCCCGATACGTAATCCTGCCTTGCGGGCAGCAATGCAGAAATCGAGGTCGTAAAAGTGAAAATTGAAGCGCTCGTCGAATCTGGTTTTGCCGATGGCTCTCATGTCGACGCCGATAAAAAAACCGTCAATCACTTCGCACTCGGCCGGCGTGGGGCCGAAAGTGATTACAAACGATTGCCCATTAGGTAGTTCATGTTCGACGGCTCCGGAACGTGGTGCACCTACTCCAGAATCCCAACCCACGATCCCATTTTTGTTGGGATTGCAATCCAAGGTCTTGGCTCCAGCTAGTCCGATTATGGAGTAGCCAAGGTGCCCCCTCGCATGGATAAGCTTAGCGGTAAGCATAATGTCCCAAATAGCTATGTCATCGTGGAGAAAAACGACAATTTCATTTAGGTCTTGTCGGGCATTCAGGACGCGATTGTAGCAGGTTGGTAATCCCTCTTGGTTATTTTCATAAACTGTTATATTTTCTCCTAGGCCGTGTGCTCGCAATGATCGAACGGTTTGCGCATCGGAAGACGTACCGCGTGTGCAGACGACGAAGTGCAAACCGGTGTTTGTCATTGTAGGGGACCTTCTGAGGCAATTTCACGTCTATCTAAGTCGAATGATTGCACGTTGCGTCCTGGCACGAAGCCGTCTGAGTCGCAGGTCGGCTTATCGTCATTTGGTCTCCCGAGCAAATCCTTCAAGGCCGAGCACAGATCCGCTTCCTTGTGCGAATACGAGATGAACCCTTGCAGCAATCGAGCCTCTGCCTGCGGCTGACTTTGGAAATCGTGGCTGTACGTTGGGCCGTGGAGTCGAACGCCGCAGTGAGCGTGACGAAAGGCACGTTCGAGGCGATGCGCGCCAATCCCGGGATCGGCCGGGCCGAGGCGCTGCGATGCGGCACGCTCGCCACGATGAACGACCGCTCGGTGGCCTTCAGCGCCCACCCCGCCTACTGGGGTGCCTTCTCCGTTGTCGGCGACGGTCAGCGCCAGTGAGCTGAGCGGGCCGATCTTGAGTAGCGCCGCGTGAGGTCTGGAGGTTGGGCCACGTCGAATTCTGCACGCGGCCGGATCGAAAGGGCTCATGCCGCCGCGAGGATGAGCCGGACTTTGTGCACCGCATCATCCGGGTGTATGGCTGCAGCCGCTTATGGCCCACGCCTGCCCCCCCCTGCCGGCCGCTTGCCGAGGGGTAAGCGGAAATCGTCTCCTGGATAATCCGTTACCCGGGGCCGGCAAGTCTGCACTTGATTACCCCGATGCCTCCGCAAACGAACATCCGTAGGGTGTGGTAGCGCTGTTGCACGTACCGCACCCTTGTGCGGCGTGACGGTGCGGTACGCATCGCTACCGCACCGTCACGCTACGAAGTGCCGGCATTCTAATCGGAGTGATTGTCAGAGGAGACTCCAAGGTGCTCAAGAGACTGCATGGGCTTTGAATCCGAGCTCTGCGATATCAGCTGGTCTCGGGTGCCCGAAAACATGGCATAACTGCGCCCGATCAGAAAGCAGATCAAACGGCACGCTGCGCCCGATTCGAGAAAACCCGAGGTCCACATGACGTCTCCCGCCTCGATGATACCGCCGCAACAAGCGCGCCGCCCCTTTCCCGTGTGGGCCATCGTGCTCGCCGGCGCGACCGTGGCCGGCATCGGCATGGGTCTGCGCCAGATCATGGGCCTCTACCTCAAGCCGATCACTGAAACGCTCGGCATCGGCCGCGAAGCATTCAGCATCGCGATCGCACTGGCCAACATCGTCTGGGGCTGCGCCGCGCCCTTCATCGGAGCGGCGTCGGACAAGCTGGGCGCGGGCAAGGTTCTGATCTTCGGATCGACCTGCACCGCGATCGGCCTCGTCCTGATGGTCGTAGCGCAATCCGAATGGCATTTGCTCTTGTCAGGCGTGTTCATGGGCCTGGGCGTCGCCGGTGCAGGCGTCACGGCAATGGTCGGCGCCATCGGACGTGCGGCGCCCCCCGAGAAGCGGACCCAGGCGATCTCGATGCTCGGCATCGGCAGCGGCGTCGGTGTGCTGATCTCGCTGCCCTACGCGCATCTGCTGATCGAGATGTTCGGCTGGAAGGCGAGCTTGCTGACAATGGCAGCGACCGCCGCTTTGATGTGGCCGCTGTCGCTGATCATCGGCAACGAGCCGGCTAAGAACGCACCGGGCACGGTTCCCCAGACCTTGAAGGAATCCCTTCACGAAGCGTTCCGCCATCCGAGCTTCCTGCTGCTTACTGCTGGCTTCTTCGTCTGTGGCTTCCAGGTCGCGTTCTATGCGCTGCATCTGCCGGCCTATGTAGCAGACCGGGGGTTCGACCCGATGGTCGGCGTGCTCGGCCTGACGATGGTCGGCCTGGGCAATCTGATCGGTACGTGGGCGGCGGGCCAGTCCGCGAACTACTTCCAGAAGCAGTACACGCTGGCATTCATCTATCTCGGCCGGTGCGTGGTGTTCTTGTGCTTCCTTTATCTGGACATCACTCCGACTCTGGTCGTGGTCCTCAGCTTCATCCTCGGCCTGCTCTGGCTGTCGACGGTGCCGCTGACCTCGAGCCTTGTCGCCACCTTCTTTGGACCGGTCTGGATGACGATGCTGTTCGGTATCGTGTTCTTCTCCCACCAGATCGGCTCGTTCCTCGGCGTCTGGCTGGCAGGCCGTTTCTTCGACCTCACCCGGTCCTACGACCTGATGTGGTGGTCCTCGATCGCGCTAGGCATCTTCGCAGCCGTAGTACACTTGCCCATCAGCCAGGAGCCCGTGACACGGCTCAAGGCAAAGGCCGGGCCGGCCCCGGCCGAGTAGGCCACGCACTTGAGATTGCCGAGCGGACCGCTTACTTTCACCCGATGACGCAAACGACAACGACCACCGCGCCGTCCAAGGCTACACCGCTTAAGGTGGTCGCTGCCGTCGCGCTGGGCGTGGTGTCGGCTGGCGCGATGTACCTCATCGCGGTGCGCGGCCCTGCACTCCTCCTCGATCTCTCCGCCTTCGCGGGAATGCTCTGCCTGTAATGTCCGGCTCGACCGGCCGATCAACCAAACCCTAGCCGATTGATCCTGCGCAATGCGTCCGCTGCACAGGTAGAACCTGCTAGGGTGCCGATCTGCAGGGAGGATATGACATGTCTGTCCACGACACGCCTGGACTGTACCAACGGCACGTCGAGGCGGTGCAACACCCTTATTGGACTAGGCGGCGTGTCTTCGCGGCAACGATCGCGCTGATCGCGGTGTTGGCGCTTTTCGCGACGGCCGCAGCGGCCCAAGAGCTTAAAGCGTATCGCAAGGCAAGCGGCAGCTACGACGACGTGAAGTTCGATCTGGCCAACGCGATCACCAACCGCGGCCTCGTCGTCGACTTCAATGGCAATGTCGGCGCCATGCTCGACCGGACCGGCAAGGATGTCGGCTCGACGAAGCAAGTCTACAAGCGCGCGGAATACTTCACGTTCTGCTCGGCGAAACTATCGCGCGAGATGATGGAAGCCGACCCCGCGAATGCAGGTTTCTGCCCCTATGTCGTGTTCATTTATGAGCCCGCTGCCAAGCCCGGCGAGATCGTCGTCGGCTATCGACGGATGCCGCGAGCCGGAAAGCCGCCAACGATCAAGGCGTTCGCGGCAATCAATGCGCTGCTCGACGGGATAGCGAAGGAAGCCGTGAAGTAGTGAGGCGCGGACGTCGCTATCCGGCAGCCGCGCGCCGGTCCTTGATCCGCTTGGCAACCGCTTCGACGATGCCAGCACGGAGGGCGTCGGCGGTCGTCTCGCCGGAGCGCAAGTGCTGCGGCAGCACGATCTGCTGCGCCTTGGCCATCGCGCGGAGATGATCGACACGAGAGAAGCCAGCGAGCTTGGCCAGCAACCCCTCGGCGCCTTCGCGCTGAAACACGGGAACGAGGCCGATGCCATAGGCGTCGAACGTCCCATCGGATGCGGGCTCCGCTTCGCCGGGAGCAGGTGCCGGCGGAGGCATTGGGGCTTTCGGGAGCGCGGGCGACGGCAGCTTGCTCGCATCTGCCGTGAGTGGATTGGCGACCGCGCTCTTGCGGCTGAGCATCGCCTTGCGCACACGCAAGCTCGTGAATACGCCTTTGGCTCGCATTGCCAGGCGCCGGCGTATGGCGTCGTCGAGGTCCGTCTCCTCGGCGAAGAAGCGCTCGATGAAGCGATCCTTCGAGTGCCCGGAAAGTTTGACCGTGTTGTCTTTCATTCTACTGCTCCCCTCGGCACATCAGCCGCGCGCCTTACGCTGCAGCTTTCTCAAATCGCTCCGAGCGTCACCAGAAGTTCCTGGTAGAGTTCTCTCAGCGGCGCGATCGAGGTGCCGTACTTTTCTTCCATCGTCTGCCGCTCTTCGCTCCAGTCGAACGCATTGGCGACATCCGGGCTTTGTGGCATCTGCGTCGCCAGCGTCGGATGATTGAATGCGATCGTATCAATGATCGTGGCGTCGCGGCCGCCCGGCCGCACCGCGTTGGCAACACAAATGTAGCGCCGCTTGTCTGGCTGGATAGCCATCACGCCATCGTAGTCCTTGCCTTCGATAATCGATGCAATGCGATCGACGGCATACTCGGATACTGCGTCGGGCCGGAATGGCACCACGACCTTGGCGGCCATCGTCAGGGCGGCGGCAGTCGCGTTCGATAGACCTGGCGCGCAATCCATGATGACCACGTCAGCGAGCGGCGCTGCAAAGCCGAGCGCCTGCTTGAAATGGTTAGCACACTTCAGCTTGGCCTGCCGGAACGGCGTATTGTGGCGGGAGTAGTGCGTGATCAGCTCGTCCTGCATGTCCTCGAACGCCAGCGAGCCAGCCAGCAATGAAAGCTGCGGCTTCCGGCCCTTCGCATCGGTGACATCGCCGACGTTGTGCACGAGGTAGTCGGCGATCGGGTTCAGCGCATACATCCGGTCCTCGATAAACGCCGCGACATTCTTCGAGTTGCGCTGCGTCTCGATCCATTGCGAGCCGCCGAGCAGGATCAGCGACGAATTGGACTGCGCGTCGAGATCCATCAGCAACACACGCTTGTGGCCCCACGCGGAGAACGCGTGCGCGAGCATCACCGAGATCGTCGACTTGCCAACGCCACCTTTGCGGTTGGCAACCGCGAGAAAATAGGCCATCTCGCCTCCAGATTGCATCTGCGCCGGCAGTCTGCCGGAAACTGGCGCGCAGCTATTGATGTCGGCACGCCCGTAGTTCGGCGCTGACCCGGGGGCCAGGAACCCGGATCCGGGGCACAAAATCCGTCAGTCGAGGCTATGCTTCGATTCCACGTGCCGTTTCAACGCTGCTGCGCACCATAAAGGATAATAGAAGGCGAGAACCCATCGTTAGCGAATCATTGCGGTCTGGCCTGAGTTTTGCGAAGTGAGGGGGCCTTAGCAGGTTTTGGTCGAACTCCTCGGCGCCAAGCACAGCTCTTCGCCCATGGAATTGGGTGCGGTAGGTCGGCTTGCGCAGGAACGGGGATCGAACAGCGTCTCGATTGGGGCCGCTTGGCATGAGCAATGCTGCCATCTGGAAGTTGACGCGCGTTGGCCCGGCGGCACAGTTTCGCCGAAGGAGCGCTTGTCGAACAGCGCTCCCAGTGGTTCCGTACGTCGATGCAATGAGAGGAATGTCAGATGACGCGCCGCTATTTCGGAACCGACGGTATCCGCGGCCTTTCCAATCGCCACCCCATGACTTCCGAGATCGCGCTGCGCGTCGGCATGGCCGCCGGCAAGCTGTTCTCGGACGGCGAAAAGCGGCGGCATCGCGTGGTGATCGGCAAGGACACGCGGCTTTCCGGCTACATGATCGAGAGCGCGCTCATGTCAGGCTTCACCGCTGTCGGCATGGACGTGTTTCTGCTCGGCCCGATGCCGACGCCGGCGATCGCCATGCTCACGAAGTCTTTGCGGGCCGACCTCGGCGTGATGATTTCAGCTTCCCACAATGCCTATCACGACAACGGCATCAAGCTGTTCGATCCCGACGGCTACAAGCTGTCCGATGAACTGGAAAAGCGTATCGAGGCAATGATCGATGCGCCGACCGACCAGCTGCTGGTACAGGCTGACAGCATCGGCCGGGCAACCCGCGTCGAAAGCGCCCAGGAACGCTATATCGAGTTCGCCAAGCGCACGCTGCCGCGCAACTTGCGCTTGAACGGCCTTCGCATCGTGATCGATTGCGCCAATGGGGCCGGCTACAAGGTTGCGCCTGCTGCACTTTGGGAGCTGGGAGCCGAAGTGATCCGCATCGGCGTCGAACCCAACGGCCGCAACATCAATGAAAAATGCGGCTCGACATCGCCCGAGGCGCTGGCGGCAAAGGTTCTCGAGGTCCGGGCCGACATTGGTATCGCTCTCGATGGCGACGCCGACCGCGTCCTGATCGTCAACGAGAAGGGCGAAATCGTCGATGGCGATCAGGTCATGGCCGTGATCGCCAAGAGCTGGCACGAACGCGGCCAGCTTGCGGCCGGCGGCGTCGTGGCTACGGTGATGTCGAACCTCGGCCTGGAGCGTTACCTGGAAAGCCTCGGCCTCACGATGCATCGGACGCCCGTCGGCGACCGTTATGTCGTCGAGCATATGCGCAAACACGGCTACAACGTCGGCGGCGAACAGTCCGGACACATTGTATTGTCAGATTTCACGACGACCGGCGACGGCCTCGTATCCGCATTGCAGATCCTAAGTGTCGTGGTCACTACCGGCCAGCGCGTCAGCGAAGTCTGCTCGTGCTTCGAGCGACTGCCGCAGCTACTTCGCAACGTAAACTTCACTCACGGTAAGCCGCTCGAGGACGAACGCGTCATCCGCGCGATCGAAGGTGCCAAGACGAAGCTTGGAAAGTCGGGCCGCTTGGTGATCCGCCCGTCGGGCACGGAGCCGTTGATTCGCGTGATGGCGGAGGGTGACGACGAGCAGCTCGTGGCGACCGTCGTCGGGGACATCGTCGAAGCCGTGAAGAAGGCGGCCGCCTGAGGCATTGACGACAGATGCTGCCCCGATGAAGGGCGGTAGGTCTTCAACCCGGTGATCCCGCCATCTGTGCGCATGCGGCTTTGCTCCAGAACGGGACGGCCGTTAAGTCTCCTTTAAGCGTTACACCCCATAGTCCTCTCCAGACAGTTTCGTGTCGAACGTAACGCGCTTGTCTGAGCAACCCCGACGATTGGTTGCCTTGAGAGGGACTAACATGAGCAACTTCCGCGGATTCCTGGTCGCCAGCGCTTCGCTTCTGGCCACGACCATCGCAGCACAGTCGGCCGATCTGTATAGCGCCCATGGCGGTCGCGGCAGCATCAAGGACGACTACGTTCAGACGGCGCCGCGCGGCTGCCCCACCTGGTATGCGCGCGTCGACGGCGGCTACACCACCTACGATCGCCCCGCCATGACGCAGGTCGGCATCGACGATCTCGTCAATTCCCGCTTCACCGACACTGGCAGCATCGGCGGCGGCATCGGCTACTACTTCGCCTGCAACATCCGCGGCGACATCACGGTCGACCATCGCTTCGAGAGCGACGTCAAGGGCTTCAACGGCAACAATCAGGCGCCGAACTTCGGCTCCATGAAGTGGGGCTACGAGAGCACCTCGCTGATGGCCAACATGTATTACGACTTCAACGCCGGCTCGCGCTTCACGCCCTACATCGGCGTCGGCCTCGGCGGCGTGCACAACTCCTTCAGCAAGGGCGGCGGCGTTGTTGCTACTGGCTATGCGGGTGCTGCCACATCAATTGGCTTGCCCACCTATGTAACGAACAATGATAGCTGGACTGTCGCTGCAGCCGCGATGACCGGCTTCGTCTTCTCGATGACCGACCGCCTGAAGCTCGATACCGGTTATCGCTTCATGTACCTCGGCGCCAACAAGACCGGCCAGACCGGTATCACGGGGACCGCCGCAACCGGTGGCGTGATCCACGTCGACAACATGCATGCCCACGAGTTCCGCGTCGGCTTGCGCTACGACATTCGCTGATCGATCACGAAGAGTGCCGGGATCGGTCTGGTTCCGGCATCTCCAATCTTCTGCATTCTGAATCTTGAAGCCTCACCTTCCAAGCGTACCCGTACGATCCCTTTGATCCCGTAAGTGTTGTTCAGCGCGAGCGTAGCAAGACCGAGCGCAGGGCTTCGTGAAGGACCTGGCGTTGCGCATCGCCGCAATAGCCAACGTCCCGGGTCATACATAGTTCTAGCCACGGCCAAGAGCGGTGCGTGCGCAAGCTAGGGATCGACTGTCATGCCTATCTCCAGACGTCTCATCAAATGCGCCGCGATTGCGCTCACCACACTTGCGACAAGCGCTGGCGCTGCGCTCGCCGGTGGCGAGGTGGTCTACGGCAACGGCGTGCGCCAGGTCGGCGCGGCGGTTCCCGTTCCGGTCCCCGTTCCCGTTCCCGAAGTCTCGACGGGTTGGTACGTTCGTATCGACGCGGCCTATTCGCAGGGCGATGTCAGCAAGTACAGGTCAACCGACCCGAACGTCGATGCCATCCGCGCAGACAGCTATCTCGAGAACTTCCCCCGCTACGGCCTGGGCTTTGGCTACTATTTCAATAAAAACCTGCGCGGCGACATCACGATCGATCAGCGCAACGACGCCGAGAGCAGGGGGCGAGGCAACCGGGACTACACGGTTGCAAACGTCGCCGGCGGCACGAACGCGACGATCGCCATGCGCGATACCTACAGCGACAGTTTCACCTCGTCGAACTCGACAGGCCTCGCCAACCTTTATGCCGACCTCCCGCTCAATGAGCGGTTCACGCCCTACATCGGCGCAGGTGTCGGTTTCGTCCGTCATCAGTTGAAGGGGCGTCAGTTCTCGCGCACCACGACGTGTATCGATACGGTCGATTGCAACGCTGCCTTGGTTGGAGACCAGCCCGGTGTAACCGCCATGAACTCGGTTGCCAACACCACGGCGGGCGGCATCAACTATCAGCTCGCCACGGCGCTGATGACCGGCTTCTCCTACAAGTTCTGGGATAACACCAAGCTCGACCTCGGCTATCGCTGGCTGCATCTGCAGGGCGCGAGCTACACGGGCCGCAGCCTGACCACGCTCGAGAACCTCAAGATCCCCGACCAGAACATCCACGAACTGCGCGTCGGCCTGCGCTACGATATCAACTGATACAGGTTCGCAGAAAACATTCCGAATGGCCGGGTGGGTCCTCCCCATCTGGCCATTTGCCGTTCGGCGGCTCGCGAAACCCTTGTTTACCATCCGGCGCTGTTGACAGCCGAGCGACGTGCCCCTATCCCGACCCCGGGCCACTTCTCCCCACCGAGGAGCAGCTATCTGGAAGGATAGGAACATGACAGCAATTGCAAAGCCGGCGAAGACTCCTGCCTGCGCGAATTTCTCTTCCGGTCCCTGCGCCAAGCGCCCGGGCTGGACCACCCAAACACTCGACAAGGCGTTCCTGGGCCGCTCGCATCGTGCCAAGGAAGGCAAGGCGCGCCTGAAGCTCGCCATCGACAAGACCAAGTCGATCCTCGGTATCCCCGCCGACTATCTCGTCGGCATCGTCCCCGGCTCCGACACTGGTGCTTATGAGATGGCCATGTGGACCATGCTCGGCGCACGTGGCATCGACGCACTCTGCTGGGAGAGTTTCGGCGAGGGCTGGGTCACCGACATGGCCAAGCAGCTCAAGCTGAAGGACATGCGCACCCTCAAGGCCGGCTACGGCAAGCTGCCGAACTTGAAGGAAGTCGATTTCAGCCGCGACGTTCTGTTCACCTGGAACGGCACCACCTCTGGTGTGAAGGTGCCGAACGGCGACTGGATCCCGGCCAACCGCGAAGGTCTCACGTTCGTCGATGCGACGTCCTCCGCTTTCGCCCAGCCGATGGATTGGTCGAAGTGCGACGTCACGACCTTCTCCTGGCAGAAGGTGCTCGGCGGCGAGGCGGCGCACGGGATGCTCGTTCTCTCGCCGCGCGCTGTGCAGCGCCTCGAGAGCTACACGCCCGCCTGGCCGCTGCCGAAGGTGTTCCGCCTCGTTTCCGGCGGCAAGCTCATCAAGGGCATCTTCGAAGGCGAGACGATCAATACGCCCTCGATGCTCTGCGTCGAGGACTACCTCGATACGCTTGCCTGGTCGGAAAGCATCGGTGGCCTGAAGGCCTTGCATGCCCGCGCCGACGCCAACGCAAAGGTGATCTGGGACTGGATCGAACGCACGGAGTGGGTCGACAACCTCGCCGAGGACAAGGCCACGCGCTCCAATACCAGCGTTTGCATCAAGGTCGTCGATCCCGCCGTTGCCGGTGCGTCGGCTGAAGTGCAGGCGAAGTTCGCCAAGGATCTCGCAGCCCTTCTCGAGAAGGAAGGCGCTGCCCTCGATGCCGGCAGCTACCGCGATGCGCCTCCGGGCCTTCGCATATGGGCCGGCTCGACCGTCGAGAAAGCGGACGTCGAAGCCCTCGTCCCCTGGCTCGACTGGGCCTTCGCCCAGACCAAGGCGAAGCTCGCTTAATTCGCAAGAGATCGAGCCGTCGGGAAATCGCGAGATCGGGAGATCGGGAAGTCGGGAGAAAAGGCGTTTGAGGCGCCTGCTCGCGGAACTCCCGATCCGGACCGACCCGATATCCCGACTTCCCCAATTCCCGATATCCGAGGCACCCATGTCCAAGCCCCGCGTGCTCATCTCTGATGAGCTTTCACCCGCAGCCGTTCAAATCTTCAAGGACCGCGGCGTCGACGTCGACGTGAAGTCCGGTATCTCCAAGGAGGAGATCGAGAAGATCATCCACGAGTACGACGGCCTCGCCGTGCGCTCGAACACCAAGGTCACAGAGAAGCTCATCGGCGTGGCCAAGCGCCTGAAGGTCGTCGGCCGCGCCGGCATCGGTGTCGACAACATCGACATCAAGGCCGCGACGGCGAAGGGCATCATCGTGATGAACACGCCGTTCGGCAATTCGATCACCACGGCCGAGCACGCTATTTCGCTTATGCTCGCCCTCGCGCGGCAGATCCCTGAAGCCGACCGCTCCACGCAGGCGGGCAAGTGGGAGAAGAACAAGTTCATGGGCGTCGAGGTCTACGCCAAGACACTCGGCGTGATCGGCTGCGGCAACATCGGTTCGATCGTGGCAGACCGTGCGCTCGGCCTCAAAATGAAGGTCGTCGCGTTCGATCCGTTCCTGTCGGCGGAGCGTGCGATGGAACTCGGCGTCGAGAAGGTGGAGTTGGAGGCACTGTTGCGCCGCGCCGACTTCATCACGCTTCATACGCCGATGACCGAGAAGACCAAGAACATCCTCAACGCCAAGTCGATCGCCGCCTGCAAGAAGGGCGTCCGAATCATCAATTGCGCCCGGGGCGGTCTCGTCGACGAGCAGGCGCTGGCCGATGCATTGAAATCCGGCCACGTCGCCGGTGCTGCATTCGACGTGTTCGTCGAGGAGCCGGCCAAGTCGAACGTGCTGTTCGGCCTGCCCAACATGATCTGCACGCCTCATCTCGGTGCATCGACCGGCGAGGCGCAGGAGAACGTCGCGCTGCAGGTCGCCGAACAGATGGCGGACTACCTCCTGACCGGCGCGATTACGAACGCGATCAACGCGCCCAACATCACCGCCGAGGAAGCCCCGAAACTGCAGCCGTGGGTCAAGCTTGCCGAGCAACTCGGATCTTTTGCCGGCCAACTCACGGAAACGAGCATCAAGGGCATCAAGATCGAGTACTCAGGCGAGGTCGCCGAACTCAACTGCAAGCCACTCACGGCCGCCTCACTGACGGGCGTGCTTCGCCCCTCGCTCGCGCACGTCAACATGGTCTCGGCTGGCACCCACGTGAAGGAGCGCGGCATACCTGTCCAGGAGACCCGGCGTGGCCAGGACGGCGCGTTCGAGAGCTACATCAAGCTGACGGTCACGACCGACGAGTATGAGCGCACCATCGCCGGCACCGTGTTCTCGGAAGGCCGTCCGCGCATCATCCAGGTCCGCGACATCAACATGGAGTTCGAGATCGCGCCCCACATGCTTTTCATCCGTAACACGGACCAGCCGGGCTTCATCGGCAGCCTGGGCATGATTACGGCCGAAGCTCACCTCAACATCGCAACCCTGAACCTGGGCCGCGACCGTCCCGGCGGCGATGCGATCTGCGTGGCGGCGTTCGACGTGCCCGTGCCCGATTCCGTGCTGACCAAGGTCAAAGCACTGCCCCAGGTCGTGCGCGTCAACCGCCTGGAGTTCTGAGGTATCTATTGGTGTCAGCCCCTCGGGGTCTGACACCTTTTGATCTGACCGAGATTGCCTCACCCAAGGAATTGACCGTCCGCCGCGTCGAAGTCACAGTCGCATCGTCTTCTCGAGGCCGATCCGACTGCCATAACTGCCGCGAACCAGACGGAGTGCCTTCGCATGCGCCGCCCCTGCGCCAGCCTTTTCCTCAGTTTTGTCACCGCCTCCTCGCTTTTCGCGCTGACGGCCCACGCGGCCGACATTCCCGCCACCAGCGCTATCGACGGCGTCATCGTGTTCCCACAAGGGGCTGAGGTTCGCCGGGTCACGAAGGTGAAAATACCCGCCGGCACCCACACGCTGATCATTCCCGATCTACCCGCGCAGGCTCAGGCCGCCTCGATCCGTGTCGAGGGCAAGGCGACGGGCCGCCTCGAGATCGGCTCCGTCGACAGCCGCAGCTTGTCCGTTCCGCGTGGTGATGCCGAGGCCGCCGCCTCTGCCCGCCGCCGCATCGAGGCGGAAATCGAGAAAATGCGCGACGAGCGCGCCGGCATAGTTGCCGAGCAGCAGGCTGGCGAGGCGCAACGCACCTACCTCACCAACCTTCTCCAGCTTCCCAATCGCCCTGCGCCCGCCGCAGGCGCTGCTGCCGGCGAGGACTGGGGCAAAGTGCTGGATCTCGTCGCCAAGCAGCTCGCTCCCGTGAACAAGGCGATCATCGAGGCCGGCATCCGCGTCCGCGAGGTCGACCGCCGCATCCGCGACGCGGAAGGCCGACTCCGCGCAGAGGCCCCCGCCGCCGAAACGCGCGTCGAAGTGAAGGTCGATGTCGCGGCAGCCCAGCCCGTCGAGGCTGAAATCACCATCCGGTATCAGGTGAGTGGCGCATCCTGGCAACCCGTCTATGACGCGCGTCTCGCTACCGGCACCAAGGCCGCCGCGCCGCGCATCGCCATCACGCGCCGTGCCATCGTGCAGCAGCGCACCGGCGAGGCCTGGAGCAATGTCGCGATGGCGCTGTCCACCACACGCCCGTCCGCTGGCACGTCCGCTCCCGATTTGCGCCCGCTCACCGTCGACTATCCGCCGGATCGCCCGCCTCCGCAGGCCGCGATGCCTGCCCCGATGACGCGCTCCGCACCTGTCGCCGGCGCTGTTATGGACGAGATGAGCAACTTCCGCGGTCGAGCCGACAATGCTGTCGCAAATGCCAAGGAGGAGGTCGCCGTCACCCAGCAGGCCCAGGTCGAAGCCGGCGCGTTCCAGGCCGTCTACACGATCCTCGGCCGCCAGACCGTAGAGCCCAATGGCGACCCGCGCCGCCTCCAGATCGATGAAAGCGAACTCGAGACCACCCTCACTGTTCGTGCCGTTCCGCGTGTCGACGAACGCGCCTTCCTTTATGCCAAGCTCACCGTTCCCAGGGCGACGCCGTGGCTGCCAGGACAGGTCTCGCTGTTCCGCGACGGCACCTTCGTGGGCAATGGCCGCGTGCCGCAGCTGGCCCCAGGACAGGATCACGAACTCGGCTTCGGGCCCGACGACCGTATTCGCGTGAAGGCCTCGACCATCGACGAGAAGCGCGCGGAAAGTGGTATCATCTCATCCACCAAGACCGAGACGAAGAACTACCGCATGACGCTGAAAAGCCTGCATGAGCGGCCGATTGCATTCGTCGTGCACGATCAGATCCCCGTCTCCAACAATCAGGAAATCAAGGTGGAGCTGATCGCAAAGCCACAACCCACGAAGCGCGACATCGAAGACAAGCGCGGCGTGCTCGCCTGGGAGGACAAGCTGGCTCCGGACGAGGAGAAAACCATCGATCTGGGGTGGCGTCTGAGCTGGCCTGCGGCCAAGTCGATCATGTACGGCCGCTGAGGGATGGCCTCATCAAGAGAAGCCTTGCCGCGGGATTTGAGTGCCGCCGCAATGTCAACGCCCGACCTGGCGCTTTACGCTCTCGTCGTTTTCGTCTGGGGCACGAGCTGGATCGGTATGCGCTGGCAGGTCGGCGTCGTCGCGCCCGAGGTGTCGGTGCTGTGGCGCTTCGCGCTCGCATTTCCCTTGATGTTCGCATGGGCGGCGATAGCGGGACAGCGCATGCGCCACCCGCTGTCTTCGCATGTCTATTTCGCAGCGATGGGCGCGACGATGTTCTCGCTCAACCTCGTGTTGTTCTACACCGCCAGCCTCTACGTCGCGACCGGCCTGATGGCGGTCGTATTCTCGCTCGCATCGATCTTCAATCTCGTGTTGAGCGCGATTTTCATCGGCCAGACGATACGTCTGCGCATGGTGTTGGCTGGTATCGTCGGACTGACGGGCGTCGCCTTGATGTTCGCACCGGAGATCACAGCGCAAGAGTTGAGCGGGCGCGCGCTCATCGGGCTCGGCATCAGCATGCTCGCGACTTTATGCTTTTGCTCGGGAAACATCGTATCCGCTGCCGCCCAGCGCCGCGGCATTCCCGTGCTGCCAGGAACGGCGTGGGGAATGCTCTATGGCACAGGCATTCTCGCCGTGATTGCGATTGCCCGCGGCCATCCTCTGATCATCGAGTGGAACTTCCGCTACATCGCGTCGCTGCTGTGGCTTGCGATCGTTGCTTCGGTCATCGCGTTCACGGCTTTCCTCACGTTGATCGGCCGTACTAGTGCTGCGCGCGCGGGCTACATGACGATCCTGTTCCCGGTTGTAGCCCTCGTCGTCTCCACCTTCGTCGAAGGCTACCGATGGACGCCGCTTGCCGTGCTTGGCCTGACGCTGGTCATCGCAGGCAACGTGACGGTCCTTCGCGGCGCCCGGTGAAGGATCACAGTGCGGGACGCGCGTATGCGCTCGATCCAGCAGATCGCGGTAATGCCTGTTGCCAACTGAGGCTGAGACGACGTCAGGAGGCCTACAGCATACTTCGAGCGACACCCCGATCCTTCACAGGTTCTCCTCGAGAAAGCGGTATACGTTGCCAGCGAGAAAGCTGGTGTGACTTCCGGCATCGTCGATCGGCGAGTACATGAAGAAGTGCGGCGCCCCGACCACGGGCAGAATGCGTACGCCAAAGCCCGCTTGCTTGAGCGCCCGAACGAACGGCTCGGCCTGCGTTTTCCAATCGACCACGTCGTCGTCGGTGCCCCATCCAATGAAGAAGCTCGGGCCGATAGGATCTGGCCGCACGTAGGAGAGCGGGGATGCATCGAAATAGGCAAACTTGTCATCGATCGCACTGACGCCCAGATATTTCTCGGTGATGTTGTCGCGCGGGCGCACGAGCAGATCGTGATTCCATTGTGCCAGCATGTCGTAGATCGAGCAGACCGAGACGACAGTTTTAACCCTTGTGCCGACGTGCGCAAACGGATCCCCCGGATAGGCACTCGAAAACGGCTCCCTCTCGCCGGCCAATGCAACCAGGCAGGACAGGTGCCCCCCTGCTGACGAGCCCATCAACCCGATACGTGATGGATCGACGGCGAGCCGTTGTGCATCCCCCCGCACGAACTGAATCGCCGCTCGCACATCTTGCACGGAGGCCGGATATAGGTTGTCGCGGCCGCGAACGAGCCGATACTCGATCGAGAACAGAGCAATGCCGCGACGCGCGAGCCAGTTGCCCCAATGCTTGTAGCGTGCAGCGGTGCTGGCTTGCCAGCCGCCGCCATGAACCGCCACGACGACTGGAACCGACGCCAAGCCTGCGGGAAAATAGAGATCACCGGTCAGTCTCACTCCGTCGTGGACGGCATATTCGATCTTCGGCGTGATCGTCACGTCATGGCGCGGTTGCATGATTGGCAATTCCTCGAGCGCTGTCAGTTCCGGACCGATATGATATCGCGTGTTCGCGCCACGGTCTCGGGCGGCGTCCTGTAGACCTTGTCGAGCAAGGCGGCGATTTCCTCACCGCCGACAGGATCGATGTCCAGGTTGAGCTTCTCGGCCTCAGCGAGAAACGACTTGTCTCGCACCATTTTCTCCATTGCCTCGCGCATGAGCGCGACGCGGTCCTTCGGGACCTCGGGTGGCATGAGAATCGGCCGCCCGGCCAACTGCTCGGCGAGGAGCAACTCGACGACCTCGCGATCGGATTCAGTGCGGATCTGTTCGGTGACGAGTGGCAGGTCCGGGAAATAGGGATGCTTCTTGAGCGAAATGGACATGAGCAGTCTTACGGTCTTGTCCGCTATCCATGGTGTGAGGACGGCCTTGTCGAACCCGGTGCTTATGCGCCCCTGGACCTCGCCACGCTCCAAGGCGAGATACGCCTCGGCAGCCCCTTTGTAACCCGATACGATCCTCACCTTCATGCCGAAGAGATTGCGGAGCAGATGGGGAAAGATCTCCGTTGCTCCGCCGGCGCTGCTGATCGTGAGCTCGGTGGTCAAGAGATCTGCCACCGACGTGTGGGGAGCCGAATTCCTGACGATGATCAAGCCCGCTTCGGCATTGAGGCTCAGCAGCCAGTTGAACCGTCTTGCGTCGTAGTGATAGTTCATCGCTTTCGGATCCAGTAGCGGAGCCGTCAGTACACCGCGCTGAACGAAGCCGAGCACCGAGCCGTCTCGTGGCGAGATGTTGTAGAGCGTGTTGGTCGCGATCAAGCTGCCGCCGCCCGGCATGACCTGAATGACGAACCTCACATTGGCCGGCATGAACTTCGGCAAGTGGCGGCCAACGAGCCTGGCATAGGCGTCATAGCCGCCTCCCACGGCCGAGCCGGAGATGATGGTGAGCTGTCGGCCGTGATAGAACGCGTCGGCCGAACCGCCATCCTGGGCGCGTGAGGGGATCGATACGCTGCAACAGAAGACGACGCTCAGAAACCGGAACGTCGACAGAAGGAGAAAGCGGCACGTCGGCGCCGATCGCTGCCTTACACTCACCATCAGCCCGCCTCCTGTCGCTTGTGTTCATACCTCGGCACGAGCACTGCTCCTTCGCTGGCGATGCGAGCCCGCAGCAGAACTGCATTTTCACGTCACAGCAGGTCGGGTTCACAGCATTGTAAATTCTTGGCACTCTGTACAGACCTCGCCGTTTTGATGAACCTGCTCACCGCGATGACGCACGCTCGTCGAGGCTCGCGCGCTCGAGGTTGGCAGATGCCTCCGGATCAATGGAGCTTGGCGCTACTTCTTGGCAGACGTTGCGACAGCGGCTCGGGCGAGTTCTATCGCTGGAGAGGGGGCGGAATAGACGCGGCTCAGCAGCGCTGCGATCTCCTCGCCGCTGACCGGGCTCAGCTCGAAGCCCGCCTTTTCGAGGTCAGCGATGAAGACGGGAACTTTCATTGTCGCCGTGAACGCGGCGCGCAATGCCGCTACGCGCTCGGCCGGCACGCCCGGCGGCGCCGATATCGGATAGGCCTTCGCCTGCCGCGACAGTACGAGCTCGAGCGCCTGCCGCGCGACCGGCTCGGTAGCGAGATCGAGTGCGAGCGGCACACCTTTCAGCAACGTCGGATGCGCATTCAGCGCCAATTGCAGGATGATGTTGACCTTGCCGCCCGTCAGCCATTCGGGCTTGGCGGAGCGGACGGTACCGAGCGAAAGGCCCGAGGTACCATGCACTTCGCCGTTCTCCATGGCGAGTAGCGCCTCGGCGTTGCCGGGATATCCAAGCACCGGCTTCAGCCTCGTGCCGATCGTCGCGTTCAAAATCAGCGGCAGCACGACGGTATCGGCCCCCGTGCCGGTCGCACCGACCAGCATTTCGTTGCGCCGCACGTCGTCGATCGTCTTGAATTGCGTCGTCGCCGACGCCGCGACCAAGCTCGTCTCTTTCGTCGAGCTTCCGATCCAGTTGAACTTCTGCGGGTCGAACTTGGCCGCGCCCTCGAGCAGCGGATACATGGCAATGCCGCGGTTGAAGATGCCGAGCACAGTGCCGTCGCGCGCGGCGGCGTTGAAGACGTGGTTGGCGGACACGAGGCCGCCGGCCCCCGGCATGTTGCGCACGACGACGTTCGGGTTGCCGGGAATGTGCTTTCCAATGTGGCGTGCCACGACGCGCCCATTCGTGTCGTAGGCCGCGCCGACGGAGGAGCCGACGACCAATTCGATGGTGCGGCCCGTGTAGAACTCCGCGACGGCGCTTTGCCCGACTGCAGCCGTGGCGCCAGCACACCAGGAGAGCGCGGTGAAAGCGATGCCCTTGAGCGATGCTCCGTGCGCGATAGTCATGGCGTCCCTCCCGTGGCCGGCTCTGGACAATGCTGCCGGGGCTTGCACCATGCTAAGCAGGCTTCGGCCCGACTTGCCAGGGTCACGGCCCATCGAGAACGCCGCAATCGAGCCGCCATGCCCGGCGCGAAAGTACCGCGCCGCAACGATAGACTGGCGCCACTCCGGCCATTAGGCTTGCCGGAAACACGCGTCAGGGAGGCATCGGAAAATGCTTGGTTTCATTCTTCTCGGCGACCGTATGATCGAGCGCCCAGAGTTCCCAGGTCCCAAGTCAGGCACACAACATCGCCGGCCGTAGGCCGTGTGGCGTCGTGCTCGCGGTGGGCGCCGGCGTCACCGAAGCGACTATCCAGGATCGACAGTCGCTCACTCGAGGCGGCTTCAACAATAGTCGCCACGTCCCCCTTCATTCTCGAGGCGCATCCTGAGTTTTTCGAGTTGCCCTTTTGCTAGAAGTGGCTCCACTGGCTGGGCCACGCCATTGTACGAACTTACAGATCGGTCCACAGCTCGATCGATGACCTTCGAACACGGGAACCGAGGTATGCCACCCATCACGCTGACATTCGCTTCAGGTCCATACGATCGCATGCAGGCCCTGCGTAGTGGTGCGCTGCGGCCCGAGGGCATCGACCTGCGCTATCTCACACTGCAGCCGGCCGAGATCTTCTGGCGCATGCTGCAGCACCACGAGTTCGACGTCTCCGAGCTGTCGATGTCGAACTACCTGTCCAGTCTGTGCCTGCCTGATCCGCCGTTTATCGCGCTCCCGGTATTTCCCTCGCGGGTGTTCCGGCACGGATACATCTTCGTCAACCCGGACAAGGGCATCACTAAGCCCGCGGACCTCAAGGGCCGCCGCACGGGCGTGCCGGAATACACCCAAACTGCGGCCGTCTACGCGCGCGGTCTTTTGCAGCACGAATACGGCGTCAAACCGAGCGACCTCCATTGGGTGCAAGGCCGCGTCGACCGGCTGAACGTCAAGCTCCCTGCCAATATCCGCTTAGAGCGGGGCCCGCCCGGCGTCGAACTCGGCGATCTCCTGGAGCGCGGCGAGATCGACGCCCTTGTAACCGGTAACAATCCGCTATCGTTCCGCCGCGGATCGCCGAAGGTCGTGCGCCTCCTGCCAAACTACCGGGAGCTCGAGCGCAATTACTACCTGCGCACGGGCATCTATCCGATCATGCACACGGTGGTGATGCGGCGCGACGTGTATCGCCGTGCCCCGTGGATCGCGAAGAGCCTTTACGAGGCGTTCTGCACATCGAAAGAAATGTCGCAAGAGGCGCAGCGCGAGACCGGCGTGCCGAAGTTGTCGTTCGCGTGGCTTGGCGCCGCCATCGAGGAGGAAACCTCCGTCTTCGGCAGGGATTGGTACCCTTATGGCATCGCACCCAACATCAAATCGATCGAGGCGATCATCCAGTTCACATGGGAGCAGGGCTTGACGTCTCGGCGCCTCGCGGTCGAGGAGCTGTTCGCTCCCGGGACGCTCGCGCTGTGAACGATCGTCAGGCGAGACCTATTTCACAGCGACGATGCGCCGGGCACGCTCGATCACCGGCGCAGGAAAACGCTCGATGCGTTCCAGCAGCGTCTGGATCTCCCGGCCGCCGACGTAGCTCAGCTCCATGCCGATCCGCTTCGCCTCCGCGATCAATTCGCCATCATGCATCGCCTTGTCGAATGCTTCGCGTAGCGCAGCGAGCACGGCGGGGGCCAGCCCAGGTGGCGCGGCGAAGGGGCGACCCATCGACTGGCGTGCGAAGAACAGCTCCAGGACCTTGCGGTCTTCCTCATTCCTGACAATCTCGGTGATCAGTGGGACGTGCGGCAGTTCGGGATCCTTGGTAAGCGCGAGCTGAGCAAGGATCTTCAGGCGACCTGATTTCAATGCGTCGGCGCTGGAGACGCGGGCGGCGCTCCAGGAATATCCGGCGATGCCGGCAACCTCGCCGCGCTCCATTGCGAGCAAAATCTCACCGACGCCGCGATAGCCGTCGATCACCTTGAGGCGGGTACCGAGCACGCCGTTGAGCACGTGCGCGAACGTGCTCTGGTCATTGCCTGCCCCGGCCGAGCCGACAGGGATCTCGCGCGGCTCCATCGCCTGCTGGAGCGTCTGCGCCGGCGAACGTTCGGTGACGTAGAAGCCGGACACCTCGTTGTTCATGCTGCCGAGCCAGCCGAAACTCGTGCCGTCGAATTGCGCCGTCGAGGCGGCCCCATTCAGCAATCGGTCGAACGGCACGCCGCGATTGATGGCGGCAATGGCCGTGCCGTCCTTCGCGGCCACGTTGGCGAGATAGTTGGCCACCACGATGCCACCAGCCCCCGGCATGTTCTGGGCGATCACCGTCGGCCGGCCTGGCAGATACTTGCCGATGTGGGCCGCCATCACGCGACCGTATGTGTCGTAGCCGACGCCCGTGATGGGCGTGACGCCGATGTAGACGACGACGCGCTTGTCCTTGAACGTCACGGCCTCGGTTTGCGTCTGGGCGGCGGCGGCGCCTGCTCCGGCCAGCAGCATCGCGGCTGCCACTCCAGATGAAAGCACCGCTCGAGCGCATTCGAGCCATGCCCGAGCACCACCTGCGACGGCAAATGGCACGCCGGGCGCGTGTGGCTGGATGTCGGAGAAGTTACGCAAGCCCCCTAAGCGTCGGATGGAACTGTTGCGGAATGCCGGATCGCCGAGATGCAATTCCGCATTACCTCCGCGACGGCTGGGACTGAGACAAGCGGTAGCTTTGATCACGGGCATTTTTGACGTGTCCTCGAGCTTCGAACGGTATGGGCGGTGCAAGGGCCGAC
>CANJPN010000011.1 GCA_947475855.1 Bradyrhizobiaceae bacterium | reverse complement strand
TCTCTGGCCGTGGGGCGGCACAGCATGGCGGCGTGCAAGGTGGCCAGCGTCTCGGTTTGCAATCGGCAACGCATCAACCGGCCGTGAAGCAAGTCGTGTTCAGCCGGGTGGAACTGATGGAGATCCTGTCGCTCTATGGCCGGATGGTCGCTGCGGGAGAGTGGCGCGACTACGCCATGGACTTTGGGGCTCAGAAGGCTGTGTTCTCGGTGTTCCGCAGGGCGACCGAGTTTCCTCTCTATACGATTGAAAAGAACCCTCAGCTCGCGCGCAAGCAAGGCGCTTATTCGGTGGTCGCACCCAATGGGCTGATCCTCAAGCGCGGGCCTGACCTCAAGCGGGTGCTGGAGGTTCTCGATAAGAAGCTTCGCCCGGTTCAGTAGTCGGGTAGCCCGAGGGTCAGGCAGATGTCGTGTCGCCGGGGCCGAGCGCGCGTTGCATCTGGACGCTGTCGATCCATCGGCCGAACTTGAAACCGACCGAATGCAAGGTGCCGGCGAATACGAAACCGGCAGAGCGGTGCAGTGCGATCGACCCGAACTGGCGCGAGTCTCCGATCACGGCAATCATCTGGCGAAAGCCGCGCTCCTCCGACGCCAGGATCAGCGCATCGAGAAGGGCACGGCCGATACCTTCGCCTTGGGCGTTCGGCGTCACGTATACCGAATTTTCCACGACGAACCGGTAGGCGGGTCGCGTGCGGTAGTGGTTGACGTAGGCGTAGCCTACGACCTGGTCAGCACGTTCGGACACGAGATAGGGAAAGCCCGCGGCCACGATGTCCCGCAGTCGCCGGAGCATCTCGGCTTCGGACGGTGGGTCGAGTTCGAATGTGGCGGTTCCGTAAAGAACTGCGGGCTCGTAGATGGCCGTTATGGCCGGAATGTCGGCCGCTGTCGCGGGGCGGATGACCAGTTTGCTCATGGCGTCATGGTGATACCGACAATTCCCCAATGCAAGCGGTCGAGTTGACACCTTCGGGCTTGCCCGTATCTCATCTGGCCAAATTCAACAGGAGGGACGACGTATGCTTTTCGTCAGGAATGGAGAGGCGAGCGCTTGCGCTGTCGCTGCACTCGCAATCTCGGCGGTAATGCCGGGCTCGCAGGCACACGCCCAGCAGCCGGCGACGGCAGGCGGCCAGCTGACGTTGATCGTGGGCTTCGGCGCGGGTGGGTCGGCGGACAGCATCGCGCGAATCGTCGGCAATAAGCTGGGCGAGAAGCTAGGCCAGAAAGTGGTGATCGAGAACCGGCCGGGTGCCGGTGCTAATCTCGCCGCACGCGCAGTGATCGCCGCTCCGGCCGATGGCAGTACGTTGCTGGTGACGACGGCGGCGTTGCCGATCAACAATACGCTCTACAAGAGCAAGGGCTTCGAGATGGCCGATCTGCAGGCCGTTTCCATCTGCGCGACGACGCCGGAGACGATTGCCGTCAACAAGGACAATCCGGCGAAAGATCTGAAGCAGTTCATCGAATTGAACAAGGGCAAGCGCGTCACCTACAGCACGGCGGGCGTCGGTACGGGCTCGCACATCGTGGCGGACTATTTCTTCAAGACGATTGCGAAAATGGATGTCGCGCACGTTCCGCATAAGAGTGGGCCGGATGCGACCAATGCCGTTCTTGGCGGCCATGTGGAATTCATTTCGTCCTCGTTGTCGGGCTTTACGGCGCAGATCAATGCGGGGGCGCTAACGGGCATCGCGATTGCGACGGAGAAGCGCTTCCCGGCGGTACCGTCCGTGCCGACCTATGCCGAGCAGGGCTTTGCCGGAATAGTGAAGTCGTCGTGGGCGGGGTTCTTCGCGTCATCAAAGGCGCCGGTCGCCGTGATTGACCGTCAAGCCGAAGCGATCTCTGCGATCCTGAAGGAGAAGGATGTGAACGACCGCCTTGTCGCCATTGGTTTTGCGCCGATGTCGGGCACGAAGGCGGAATCGGCCGCGTTCTTCAGCAAGGAGCTGGAGGAGTGGGGCACGATGGTGCGAACGCTGGGCCTGTCCATCGATTGATGTGGGGCCCTGTGCCGGCGACGGCTCGCTTGACCGGAGAGGCACGTGCGCGGCTTTTGGGCGCCGTGCCGGTTGGTCAAAACGTCGGTGTTGCCATGCGTGCGGGCCAGCGCCGGCTTGCCTGATCGGATAGCCAAGCGCGCAGCGCTTCTGGGTCGTATGGCTTCGTCAAGATGTCTGCGTAGCCGTGGGTGCGGGCGAGCGCTGGCTCGTTCGTCGTGATGATCCGCGGTAGCGTGGAGCCGAGCGCGTCGTCGATCGCCTCGGCGCTGCGGCGGCCAGTGAAGGCGTCATTGCGTGAAAGGTCGACGACGATCGCAATCGCCTGAGACAAGCGCGCGCCCAATTGATCTACGGCCGACTGCGGATTGCGAACCGCGAGGCATTCGTAGCCCCAGTCTTCGATCAGCATCGCGAGTGCGGGAGCAACGCGGTTATCATCCTCGATCAGGATGACGACAGGGCGGCCGGCCGATGATGAAGATGCATTCTGCATGCGCTGATTAGTCGGCCGCTCGAGCTGGGTCGAGATCGATTATTCCTATATCTCCGCATGGTTTCCATAGGCCAGTTTGCCTAGAACTACGGCTGGGAATTGCCACTTTCTTGTGCGGCGAAAAGGAGATCGCGGGGCGCGCAACGGCCGGCACGTTCTTTGAGTAGAATCGCGCGGGGGATGAGGTCCCGCGAATTCCGGTTCAGCCGGTGTTTTTTTTCTCGATCTCGCGACCTAGGCGCCAGATTTCTTCTTCGATGCGGATATCGGCGAGCATGCGATCGATGAGGAGGCAGGTGCGCCGCCAGAGTTCGCTGTCGCGTCGATAGTCGGCTGCCGCGAAGAAATCGCAACGGCCGGCCTTGAACAGGTCCATGCCTTTTATTTTCGTTTTTCCCTGTGGGTGGACCGCGATGGCATGGCCGCCACTCTTTTTCATCACGGCCATCGACGGAACGTCGGTGTCGCCGTCGCCGAAGTAGATCATGTGCGAGAAGGGCACCGGCCGTACGTTCTCCGGCATGTGCTGGTTGATGCTGTGCGCGAGGTTCTCGACGCCCTTGTTGATGCGGAACAGGTATTGCGTCTTGCCGGTGTCCGTGATCACGCGCTTGGGGTAAGGCAGATCGTAGGCGTCGAACCAGTATTCGGACGCGAACACATTGTGGAACCGCTTGTAGATCGGGGTTCCCTCGATGATCTCGGCGAGGCCGGACGAAATCAGGTAATGCCTGACGACGACGTGGTTGCCCTGGGCGTGCTCCTCGACATAGGCCGTGATTTCATCGAACCACTCCATGACGCCGGGGAACAACTCGACCTGGCGTCCCTGGGCCACGAGATCGGCGCGGTCGATCCTCACACCCGCAGCTTTTGCCTTTTTGTAGAGCAGGTGCATGTAAGTGATCAGCGGGTCGGCGCCTTGCTCGAGCGCGACGCGGTTGGATTCGGCCCAGAATGCCGCGGCGTCGACGCCGATCTTGGGCAGGAATGCGTATTCCTGCATGGGACGAGGGCACAGCGTGCCGTCGAAATCGTAGACGAGCGCGATCGTCTTCTTTTCGTAGGCCTGCTTGGCCCGCGGTTCGGCGCGCGAGGGATGGGGCTTGACGGCGGGTACTTCCTTCCGCCGTTCGGGGCTGCGCACGGAACTACGCTCTGCCTTGCGTTCTGGCGCTGCTTCGCTGCCACGCGCCTTCTTTGTCACCACGCGTTCCATGCCGACATCCCCACTCAAGTTGCACGCCCAAGTCCAATCTGATTCGGCGGACGGAATGAAGGCGGCTCGGCGGAGGGGGCGGGCGATGCCGTGGGGATAAGTTGTTCTGGTGCGAGGCGCGCCGGCCACCCGGCTGCGACTGGCTGGGCATATCGACTTGAACGACCCGAAGGCGGTGGTCGGGGCGTGTCGTTTCGGGGGTACGGCGGGTTAGCGATGCTGAAGGAGCACCGCTAACCCGCCCTCGGCCCAGCCTAATCCGGCAGTCCGAGCAGGCGCGCGGCGTTGCCGTGGGCGACGGCGGCGCGCAGGTCGTCGGCAAGCGGCGTCGTATCCATGAAGCGGCCTGCGTTCTCCGAGTCCTCGAACGGATAGTCGGCGGAGAACATGACGCGGTCACGTCCAAGCGCGTCGATCGCGCAGCGCATCGGTTCGGACGAGTACATGCCAGACAGGGTGACCCAGATGTTCTCGCGGATGTATTCGGACGGCTGCTTCTTCAGTTTCACGTTGTAGAGTTTGGCGCGGCTGTCGAAGCGCCAGAGCAGATAGGGTAGCGTCTCGCCGAGATGGCCGAGGATCAGCTTGGCCTTGGGGAAACGGTCGAACGTGCCTGAAAAGACGAGGCGTAGTGCGTGGCTACCGGTCTCGAAGCCCCATTCCCAGGTGGCGCGGCGGACGCCGTGGACGCCGTCGAGGACGGGAGCAGGCGCGACCGGATCGGTCGGGTGGATGTAGATCGGAGCGCCGAGGGCTTCTGCGCGTTCCCACAGGGGATAGATCGAGGGGTGATCGAGATAGAGGCCGCGCGTGTGGCCGTTGATCATCGCGCCCTTGAAGCCGAGTTGCTTCACGCATCGCTCGAGTTCGTCGGCGGCGGCCTTGGCATCCTGCACGGCCAGATGGGCCAAACCGCCGAGGCGCTTCGGGTTCTTGGCGACGTTGGCGGCGAGCTGGTCGTTCGATTCACGTGCGAGGCGCGTCGCGAGGGCGGCGTCCGGCTCGGCCTGCACTCCGGGGCCGGCGATGGCGAGGATAGAGCGGGATATGCCGCTGCGGTCCATGATCTCGATGCGCTCGCCGGTGTAGTCGTTGAGGCGGCCCAGGAGCATGTCACGAGCTGCGGGCGGTACATCCGTCATGGTCGGCAGCCAGTAGTTGGCAAGACCCGGCGTCATGCAATGTTCTTCGAGCGCGATCTTGGGCGTCATCTTGGCCGTCATGGTGGACCTCTGTTCAGATAGAGCTGCCTTTCCATCCCGCATACACAAATCGGGTCGCGGCTTCCAGGGTCATCCCAAACGCGTCGTCATGGCCACGAAGGTGGCCATCCACGGCTCCCGTGAAGTGATTGCCGGAAGCAGATGGATGCCCGTTAGTGTTTCGCAACCGAGGTGTCGTGGGCGGCCGCCTTCGCGGCCGTGACGGAGTGCGGGGGGATGGCGGGTACATATAACTCGCTTGCGGGGAGGCGAGCGTGTGGCAGGACGAGGCTGCAGAAAATGCTATCGTGAGCGAAGGGAGACGCTTGGCAGGGTTCGCGATGACATCCAGAAAATCGATAGCTGTCATCGGGGCGGGAGCGGCGGGCATCTGCGCCGCCAAGCACATGCTTGAGGCGGGTTTCGAGGTGACCGTCTACGAGATCGGCAGTCGCGTCGGGGGCATGTGGGTATTCCAGAACGACAACGTGCGTTCATCGGCATACTCGACGCTGCACATCAACACCGCGCGCAACCTGACGAGTTTTTCTGACTTCGCGTTCGAAGCGAGCGTGCCGCCGTTTCCCTCGCATCGCGACATGGCGCGATACCTGTCGCGCTATGCCGAGCACTTCGGCGTCACTCCGCGCATCCGATTCAATACGATAGTCGAGCGCGTATCGCCAGCCGCCGACTACAGCGAGGGAAAGCCCGTCTGGGAGGTCGAGACGGCGAGTGGCGAGATTGCGCGTTACGATAGTGTGATCGTGGCGACCGGGCATCTAACGAAGCCGCTTGAAGTGCCGGCGTTACGAGACGAGTTCTCTGGCGAGTATCTGCACTCGCATCACTACAAGGAGCCCGCGCCGTTCGTGGGCAAGCGCGTGTGTGTCGTCGGCGTGGGTAACAGCGCGCTCGACATCGCGAGCGATCTGGCGACGGTTACGCCGCGTCTCGTGCTGGTTGCGCGCTCGAATGCGTTCATTTTTCCGAAGCTCGTTTTCGGGCGGCCGTTCTGGGATGTCGTGAAGGCGCTCTACAAGCCGTGGGTGCCGGCGTCGGTTCGCAACAGGGTCGTGCGCACTCTGGTGTGGATCGTGCAAGGGGAGATGTCGGCGCTGGGATTTCCGGCGACGGCGAAGAAAGTTCACGCGACGTCGAATGCCAATATCGTCAATCACATCCGCTACCAGCGTGTGATCGTGAAGCAGGGCATCGAGCGGATCGAGGGGCGGCGGATCGAATTCTCCGACGGGTCGAGCGAGGAATTCGACACGCTCATCGCGGCGACCGGCTATCTCATCGATATCGACTTTCTCGACGAGCGCGTGATCGCGCCAAAGGACAATGCGCTGGAGCTTTATATGCGGATGGTGCCGCCGAACTGGCGCGGCATCTATTTTCTCGGCTTCCTCAATTCCGACAGTGCGCTGAACTGGATCGCGGAGGGGCAGAGCCGGTGGATACGCGAGCATGAGGCGGGTCGGGCTGCGCTGCCATCGCGGCCTGAGATGCTCAACGAGATCGACGCCCGCGCCGCCTGGGTCCGTGAGACCTACAAAGATACGCCGCGACACGGCATCGAGGTCGAGCACATGCCCTATTTTGCTGATCTCAAGCGTACGTTGCAGGAGGCGCAGCGGCGAGCGGGCGCACCTGTCCGCGACGTCGGGATCGGTGCGGTGAACCAGATGCCGGCGGATGCGGCTCATCTCGTAGGTCGGCGCTGAGCGCACTTCGCGCGAAGCCCGACGCCATCGGCTGGTACTTGCCCGGATGACGGGTCACAACTTGTTCATGCGTCCCCGGACGAACGTTCCGACCGACAGGTCGGAGCGTGAAGAGCCGGGGTCTTTACCCCTCTCAGAAGTGTAAAGATCCCGGATAGCCTCGCTGCACTCGGCTTCCGGGAACGCAGAGACTTTTATGGCGGCGGGTCCGGGAGAAGCCCGCCTACGGGCTGATGCGTCGGGTTTCGCGAGGGCTCTGCCCGACCTACGCTTCGATGATGTGGGGCACGAAGCGGGAGGTGTTCTTGGTGATCGGGCTGGCATCCTCGCGAATGCCGACGCCGCACGACGTGCCGGCCACGATCCATGCGCCGATCACGGGATAGTTGCCGTCGAAATTCGGCAGCGGCGCGAGGCCCTGCACGACGTGGCCTTCCTTGCCATAACCACCTTCGGCTGCATCGATGGTCTGGCCTGACACGACCAGGGTGACATTGGCGCCTTCTCGCGAATAGAGCGGCTTGATGGCGCAATTGCCTTCGAGTTTGCGGGCCGCCGGGTCGTCGGCGAAGTAGGCCGGCAAAAGATTGCGGTGATTGGGTGCCATCTCCCACAGCACGGGAAGCAGACCCTTGTTCGACAGCAGCGCACGCCAGGGCGGCTCGAGGAATGCGGTGTAGCTCGTCGCCAGGCCCGAAGCGAACGTCTCGTTGAACAGCCACTCCCAAGGGTAGAGCTTGAACAGGCGTTCGATGCGCTTGTTCTGGAGATCGTAGAACTGGCCGTCCTGGCCAAGGCCGATGTCGCCGATCGGGATGAAGCGTGTTTCGAAGCCGCCTTGGCGGGCGCAGTCGGCGATGTAGTCGACGGTGCCGCGGTCCTCGGTATTGCTGGCGACGGTGGTGAGGTAGAGCGCGCCCTGGCCCGAGAGCTCGGCAAAGCGAGAGACGAGCTTGTCGTGGATCGAATTGAACTGGTCTGTACCCTCCGGCAGCTTGCCGGCCTTGAGCTGATCTTCGAGCCAGAACCATTGGAAGGCCGCAGCCTCATACAGCGCGGTCGGCGTGTCGGCGTTGTATTCGAGCAGCTTGGCGGGACCATTGCCGGCGTAGGAGAAATCGAACCGTCCGTAGATCGAAGGATCGTTGCGCCGCCAGCTCTGGCGGATCAGCTCCCAGGCCGAACGGGGCACGGCCATGCGTTGCAGGAGGCGGTCGTCGCCGGCGATGCGCGCAACAGCTGCCGTGCAGAGGCTTTCGAGTTCTTGCGCGACGTCCTCGATCTCGGTCTCGATCTCAGGCAACGTGAACGCATAGCAGGCACTTTCGTCCCAGTAGACTTCGCCTGCTGGAGAATGGAACGTGAAGCCCAGATCCTTGGCACGCTGGCGCCAGAAGGCTCGCTCGGGCATTGCAATGCGTCGCATGATTCAACTGCCCGAGAAGAAGCCGCCGGTGGATGCCGTGGAGCCGAAGCCGCCGCGCTGCACAGAGGATGTGGACGCTGCTGCAGGCGCTGGAGATGCGTTAGGTGCCGCGGCTGTCGTCGAGGGCGCCCGCACCTTGTTTGCCAGGTGGTGGCCGAGCAAGCCGCCGAGGATGCCGCCTAGAAGGCCGCCGCCGCCGCCGCCGGTTCCCGCCATCACCATCATGAACAGGGGTGTTGCAGCGATGCCGCCGGCGGCCCACTTCAACAGGTCTTTTGCGCCAGGGGCGGGGTCGTTCGCGGGCTCGCTGGGAGGCGGTTCATAGCCGGACGGCTTGACGGTAACGCGGCCGCGCTTGCCGAAGCCGGAATTCTGCAACGGGGGTCTATCACTCATACAACTCACCCAAATTGGCAGGCATCCGTTGTGGCCGGAGCTGGTTTGAGAACAGCATCATCATAAAGTGACTTAGTGAAGATCGGGTTCGTTGCGCCCCGCGGGGTAAGGTTGGAGATGCACGATATTGCACCGGTCGAGCGGGCGTGCGATGCTCATTGACTTGTGCGATGCAGCATGACATAAGCCGGGGCATCGCCCGTGAAGGTGCGGTGTTCGGCGCTCCAGCCGCGTGAAGGGACATGTCTCGGGCCGTTAGGCCCCATTGGTCCTCCTGTTGAGCGCTTAACCACTTCCCCGAAAGACAGCCCAGGCCACGCGGGGCGCGTCACAACGCAACGGGCTTGTGCCCGCTCCCCGCCACTCCCGGCACCTCGTGCCGGCGCTCGGCCGTGCGCGCACCCCCAGACTTCAAGAAAGCGCTCTCCTTTGGAAACGTTTCAATCGCTCGGCTTGTCCGAGCCTCTCCTGCAAGCAATCACGGAAACCGGCTATGTAACGCCGACCCCGATCCAGCTTCAGGCCATCCCTGCCGTGCTCGCCGGTGGCGACGTTCTCGGCATCGCGCAGACCGGCACGGGCAAAACGGCGGCGTTCGCGCTGCCGATCCTTCACCGCCTGGCTGCCGATCGCAAGCCGACGCCCCGGCGTGGCGTGCGTGCACTCATTCTGTCGCCGACGCGCGAACTGGCCAGCCAGATCGCCGAAAGCTTCAAAGTCTACGGCAAGCATCTCGGCTTCTCGGTCGCGGTGGTATTCGGCGGCGTCAGCGAACGGCCGCAGGCCGAAAAGCTGAACCGCGGTCTCGACATTCTCGTCGCGACGCCGGGTCGTCTTCTCGACCATATGGGCCAGCGCAACGTGTCGCTGGGCCAGACTGAAATCTTCGTCCTCGACGAAGCCGACCAGATGCTGGATCTCGGCTTCTTCAAGCCGATCCGCAAGGTCGTCGCCGACCTGCCGAAGGTTCGCCAGAGCCTGTTCTTCTCCGCGACGATGCCCAAGGAGATCGAGGAGCTGACGCGTGAGCTGCTCACCAATCCTACGAAGGTTGCCGTAGCGCCCCAGTCGACGACCGTCGAGCGGGTTTCGCAGCGGGTCATCCGCATCGAGCAGAGCAAGAAGAAGGCGCTGCTGGCCGAGCTGCTCTCGGGCGACGGCATGCACCGGACGCTGGTGTTCACACGCACAAAGCGCGGCGCGGACCGGGTCGCCAAGCATCTGACCGGGGCCAAGATCACGGCGGCCGCGATCCACGGCAACAAGAGCCAGAACCAGCGCGAGGCCGCGCTGCACGCTTTCAAGACGGGCAATACGCAGGTGCTGGTCGCTACCGACATCGCCGCGCGCGGTATCGATATCGACGAGGTCACGCATGTCGTGAACTACGAGCTCCCGGAAGTTCCGGAGGCCTACGTTCACCGTATCGGTCGTACCGCGCGTGCGGGCGCTTCCGGCTCGGCGATCAGCTTCTGCGACGAGGGTGAGCGTCATCTGTTGCGCGATATCGAGCGGCTTACCCGCCAGGTGATCGACAGCGAGGATCGCCGCAACGATCAGCGCCTCGTCGCCGACAAGCAGACGGGCAAAAGCGCACGTGAGACGGGCGAGCCTCTCGACGGCGAGAGCCCGTCGGTCGCGCGGCGCGAGTTCAAGCGTCAGGCCGGTCGCGGTGAAGGCCGCTTCGACCGGGCAGGGCGTCGTGCCGGCGGTGGTGGGGATCGGGGCGAGCGCCCGAACCATGCGCCGCGTGGTGACCGTCCGGCACGCCCGGAGCGGGCAGACCGTCCGGAACGTCGTGACGGCGAGCGGGCGGCTCCTTGGCAATCGCGTAACCGCGATGGTGGCGGTGAGCGTCGTGGATTTGGCGCGCCGCGTGGCGATCGTCCGGCGGGTGACCGTCCGGCGGGAAATCGGCAGCATGGCGAGCGTTCGCCGAGCGAGCGTTCTTTCGGTGATCGTCCGCGCGCCGACCGCGAAGGCGGCGATGGCGTGTGGACCAACGACGGTAGCCGTCCGAACCGCGAGCATCGCAACGAAAATGGCCGCTCCGAGAGTGGGCGTTCCGAAGGTGGCCGTCCCGCGCATCGCGGCGAAGGCCGTCCGCACGGGGGTGGCGAGCGCAGTTTCGGCGGTGGTAGCCGTCCGCCGTTCCGTGGTGGCGACAGGCGTCCGGATCGTGAAGGCCGTGAAGGTCGGTCCGAGCGTCCTGCACGTGAGGCGCGTCCGGAAGGGCGTCGCGAGGATCGTCCGCATCAGCCGCGTGGGGATCGCCCAAGCGCCGACGGTGACCGTCGTCCGCGTTCGTTCGAGGGCCCGCGGAGCGGTGATCGTCCGCAAGCGCCGCGCGGCGAGGGCCGCCCGTATCAGGCTCGCTCCGAGCGTCCCGATGGCGAGCGCCGCGAGTGGAAGCCGCGTCCTCCGCGCGACGACAGCCGTGGTGAAAGTCGTGGTCCGCGTCCCGAGGGGGCCGGAGAGCGCACAGGTGCCCCGCGCAGCCATGCCGGTCCGCGTCGCGACGATCAGCGCCGCGAAGGACGTCCCGGTGGCGACAAGCCCCGCTTCGGTGGCCGTGGCGAAGGCCATACATCAAGCGGTGCGAAGCGTCCGTCAGGTCCGCCGCGTGAAGGTGGCTTCCGTAAGCCTGCCGGCGGCGGTGGATTTCGTGGCCGCGATGGTGGGGCCCGTCCGCCCCGGCGCGACGCAGAGTAGTCGTTCGGCTTCAAGCTGAGGCACGTACAGAAAGGGTCGGGTCCCGCAGGGGATCCGGCCTTTGTTGTTTCAGGACCGTTCAGCGTCGCCGGGAGCCGTCGCCCTTGGCGGCCTCGTTCAGGATCGCGACGATTTCCTTCAGGCGAGGATGCGCGTAGTCCGTTTTGGTTGCGCTCTCACGTCCCTGGACGAGCGCGACAATGAGGGCTGCGCGATCCGTCTGCGCCTTGTCGGGGGGGGCGCCAAAATAATCCTCGACGCTGGTCTTGGGCGGGTCTGCGGGCATTGGGATACTCCGTTCCGGATACGTCCTTGGCGAGGGGGTTCGGGTTCTGGTCCGCTTCCCGGACGTGTTCACGATCACAAATAGTGCGTCTACCGCCCTATCTGAACCCGTATAGTCGCGCCGGATTATCGACGAGAATACGGCGGTGGGCTGTCGGGTCCGGCACGATCTGGGCCAGCAGATCAAGTAACGCGCCGTCGTTGGGGATGGTTCCCGGGTCGAAAGTATTGCCGTGCGGCCAGTCGCTGCCCCACAGCACGCGGTCGGGAGCGGCGGCCACGACGGCGCGTCCAAACGGGATCGTGTCCTTGAACGGAATGCCGTCGGGTACGTTGGCGGTCGTCTGCTCCGTGAGTTTGTCGAGCGCGCTGACCTTGATCCAGAAGCGGGGATCGCGGGCGAGATCGAGAACGAGGCGGAACGCGGCTTGGTCGAGCCCGTGCGAGGGCTCGGGCCGGCCCATATGGTCGATCACGGTCGGGATCGGGATCGACTTGATGAAGTTCGCATTGGCGACGAGGTGCTCGGCTTCGATGTGAAGATCGAGTGACCAGCCGAGGCGGGCGAGGCGCGGTATCGCGGCTTCGATGGCGACGCGATCACCGGGGCGATCCGACATCAGTGAAAAGCGTGCGCCGACGACGCCAAGGGACTTCATGCGCTCGAGCTCTGCGTCGGGTGTCGCCACGGTCATGTTGACGACGCCCTTGAGGCTGCCGTTCGAACTGGCGATGGCGTCGAGCATCGCTGCGTGGTCGAGGCCGTGCGCACTGGGTTGTACGACGACGCCGCGTTGGAGGCCGGTCGCGCGCTGCATCGCGCGGTAGTATTCGATGGGAGCAGCCGGTGGCTCGTAACGGCGTGTCGCTGCGTATGGGAAGACGTTCGGCGGCCCGAAGACGTGGAAGTGCGTGTCGCAGGCCCCTGCCGGCAGCGGGGCTCGCGGTGCGCGCGGGTTCGGATCGAATGGCAAGGCGACGGGTAAGGGCTTAGTCATCGTCGATGTCCGAACTCGCTTTGGGCGACACTATTTTTTGTCTTCGGCCTTGCCGAAGATGCGTGAATACCGCTCGGTGTCGGATTTGAGCAGAGCTTCCATGGCTTCAGGCGTGGTGGTGGCGACATCGACGCCGAGCTTTGTAAAATGGCTCTGGATCGATTCGAGTTTGGCCACCTCGACGAAACCGCCGTGGATCTTGTCGATCACGTTGCGTGGCGTTCCTGCTGGTGCGAGGAGACCGAACCAGGCGTCATAGTCGTAGCTTGGTACTCCGGCTTCAGCGACCGTGGGGACGTCGGGCAACGCGGCCATCCGCTTGGGGCCGGCGATGGCAATGGCGCGCATCTTGCCCGAAGCGATGAGATCGGCGCTGGTGCTCAAGAATGTCATCGCCACGATCACGTCATTGCGCATGACGGCGACATGGGCGTCCGGAAGTCCCTTGAAGGGGACATGGACCAGATCGATTTTCGCTTCCGCCTTCAGCAGCTCGATCGCGATGCTGGAGGCGCTTGCAAGCCCGGCGGAAGCGTAATTGTAGCGACCTGGATTGGCCCGCACGTTGAGCAGCAATTGTTGCAGTGTCTTGGGGCCCGAATCGGGTGGCACCACCAGAACGCCGGGCAGTGTGGCGACTTTCGTTATTCCTGCGAAGTCCTTCACCGGATCGAAGTTGAGATTGCGGTTGAGCGCCTGGATCAGCGTATGGCCGTTGGCGGCGAGCAGGAGCGTGTGGCCATCGGGTGTTGCCTTTGCCACGCTGGCATTGCCCGCGAGGCCAGGACGGTTCTCGACGATCACGTCGCGGCCCCACTTCTTGGCGAGGTGGTCGCTGAACGCACGGCCCAGAATGTCCGACTGGCTGCCCGCAGAAGCGGCCGTGACGATCCGCACGGTCTGGCTTGGCCAGGTTTGGGCGGGTGCGGGAGCGGCCGCTGGTTCCCCGGGCTTGGCCGCATCCTGTGCGAATGCCGGTGCCGCTGCCGTCGTGACCGTGAGAGCGAGAATGACGCTAATACGAGAATGACGCTAATAAAAGAGCTGCGCATATGAGTTCGCCTTCTGGGTTAGCGGATGCCAATTTTCGCCGTGCCTCGCCGGGAATTCAAGGCTTTCTCAGGTCGGTGACAGCCGCACGGAAACCTCGCCGATGCCGTCGAGCGTCCATGCGACGCTGTCGTCCGTGGGTTCGAGGAAAATCGGCGGGACGACGGAGCCGCAAATGATGACGTCGCCGCGGGAGAGCTTTTCGCCGCAAGTGGCCAACGTCGAGGCGATGTGGGCGACGATGTCGAGCAGGCGGCCGGTGTTGGCATCGAGTGCATCGCCGCTGACCGGTGCGATTTTGGTGCCGCTGCGCGTGACATGACCGACGAGGCCATCGAGCCGCGCGCCCGCACGGGCGTTGTCGACGCGACCGAGGATGACGCGGCGGTGAAAGATGTTGCCGGCAAGGATCGCGGTGACGTCCTCGGGCGGCGGGTTGAGGTCGGCGAGTTCGATTGCGGGGCCGATGCCGGAAATGGCCGCCGCTACTCTCGCGCGGTCGCTGCCGTCGGCGAGATCGCCACCCAGCCACACTGCGATCTCGGGTTCGGCGACGGGCTTGGTCCAGCCCGAAATCGAGACTGTGTCACCGGAAGAGACGCGGGCGTCTGCGAGCATGAAGCCAACGAGGGGGCCGGGCAGGCCGAACTTCTGCAGTGCGGCCGGGGCGCCGAAGCCGGCTTTCCAGCCGAGATGTTTGCCCCCGGCGGCGATGCGCGTCGCGCGCGTGCCGAGCTGGGATTTCATGCCTGCGAGTACGCGAGGGTCGTTGTTGAGGGTTGTGGTCGCCATGTGAATTCCTCTCGGCGTTACTTCGAAGCAGTGGGTGCGAACGGGCCAGCGGCGTGGCGGGGCAGCCCGGCAACCAGCGTCAGCAAAGGCTTTATCGCTGCGATGCGGTCCTCGGGCACCGTCAGGTAGTCTGCGTCGAGGACGACGAAATCTGCCCACTTGCCGCTCTCGATACTGCCGCGCTTATCCTCGTCGCCCGCGAACCACGCCGAGCCCGACGTGTGCATGCGCAGTGCTTCCTCGCGTGAAGGCGAGTTTTCCTTCGTGCGCACAACTGTTCCCTTCAAGGACTTGCCGGTGACGAGCCATTGCAAGGTGACGAAGGGATTGTAGGTCGATGTGCGCGTGCCGTCGGTGCCCGCGCCAACGACGAGGCCGGCGGCCATCGCTTCTTTGATCGGCGGTGCCTTGGCGGCGATGGCCGGCGTGACGGTTCTGGGCCAACTGTCGCCCTCGAAGTACAGTCGATTCTGCACCATGTAGCCCATGCCGAGTGTTTTCATGCGCGCGAGCGTCTGGGCTGTCGCGTCCTCGATGTGGGCGATGCTCCAGCGGAGGTCCTTGATCGGCGACTTCTTGTCGGTGTCCTCGATGATGTCGAGGATCTGGCTCGCGGCGTTGTTGCTGCTGGCGTGGATTTGCATGCGCTGGCCGCGGGATGCGAGCCATTGCGTGATGTCGCGCAGGGCTTCGGGTGCGCCCGAGCGCGGCTTGAAGCCGTCGGTCTTTCCGAGTGGACCGTCGTGCATGCCCCACACCACGACCTCGCCGAAGCCGAGCGCCTTCATCCAGCTATCGCCGAAGTTGCGCGGCAGCATCGTCTGATAGGTCTTGAGATCCGCGAGTTCCTGCCCTGGCCGGCCGTTGGTGTAGAACGAGACACGGATCGGCAGTTCCTTGCGTTGCCAGAGATGGAACAGTGGTTGGTAGGCCTCGGGCGTCATGCCGCCGCCGGCCGCGTCGATCACGCCGGTGAGGCCGGTCGAGGCCAGCAGTTGCAGAAATGCGCGGGTGCCCGCCACCTGCTCTTCGAAGTTCGGCGATGCGGTACGCGCGAACAAGTTCGAGAGGGTCGGCAGATCCGCGTCGATGAGGCCGGTGGGCTCGCCTTTGTCGTCGAGCACCAGCTTGCCGTTCGGCGGGATCTTGGAATCTTTGGTTATGCCGAGGCGTTCGATGCCTTTGCGATTGAGGACAGCGTAGTCATAGAGGTGCTGCACGTAGACGGGATTTTCGCCGCCGGCTTTGGCCAACTCATCGGGCGTAGGGGCGCGGCCCTCCTTCAATTGATTGGCGTGCCAGCCGCCCGGCACGAGCACCCAAGCGCCAGGGCGCGCTTTCGCGGCCGCAGCGATCATGGCAAGCCCATCTTCAAGGGTCGTGACGGCCGACCAATCGACTTCGAGGCGGTGCGTGACGCCGGCGCGGATCGCATGCAGATGGCTGTCGATCAGGCCTGGTATGACGGTGCGGCCGCCGAGATCAATCGTGTTCGTGTTGGGGCCGGCGAGTGCTCTCAGCGTTTTGTCGTCACCGACAGCGGAGATGCTATCGCCGCTGATTGCAATGGCCGATGCGATCGAGGATTTGGAGTCGAGGGTGACGATCTTGCCGTTGAACAAGATGCGGTCGGGGGCTTGCGCCGATGCCGATCCGGCAGTGGTTAGCAGTGCCGTGATCGTTGCGGCTGCGACGTGGCGCGGGACCATCGATTTTTTTCTCCCTCGAACTTCCAGGACTTCAAATTCTAGTGGGAGCCGGCTAGTGCGAGCCGGGCAGCACTTCGTAGCCGCTATCCTCGATCGATCCGGCGCCCATCCAGCCCCAGACGAGAACCACGTCTTCATCCGAGGTGTTGGCGAAGCCATGGTAGACGCCGCGCGGAGAGTAGACCACGTCGCCTTCGCCCGAGGGCTCGTCGCCTTTCTCGGAGCGGATAACGCCTTTGCCCTTCAGGACGATGAAGAACTCGTCGCAATTGCGATGGAGATGCGCCTCGTGGCTGGCGCCGGGCTTGAGGACCGTCCAGCCGACGACGTGGTTGGCGCCGGCCGTCTTCTTGTCGACGAGGAACTGCACCTGCATGTCGATCCAGCCGTCCTTGCGGGAAAGGCCTTCGACCTTGGGTACGTCTTTCATGTTGGTGCGGTACATTTTGGGGGGCATGTGTTTCCTCCGGTGTAGGGCAGGTTAGCGAAGCGTAGCCCGCCGAGTTGTGTCCAGTCGCGGCGGGTTACGCGCGTGCCGCGCTCACCCGCCCTACGAAAAACAAGCCTTATGTCGCGCCGCCGAGTTTGCGGTAGGCTTGGAAGGCCACGACGAAATCATTGTGGTCGATGCCAAGGCCGCGGCAGGCGTTCATCATCTCGTTGGCGGCGGCGGCAAGTGGTGTGGGGGAACCGAGCTTGCGCGCGAGATCGAGCGCCAGAACCATGTCCTTCTGTTGCAGGGTGACATCGGCGAGGGGCTTTGCCGGCATGTTGCCTTCGAGGATGAAGGGGCCGCGATAACCGATCACGGGGGAGGCTGCGACGCTCTTCAGGATCGCATCGACGGCGGCGCTGCGATCGACGCCGCCCTTTTCGGCCAGAGCCACCGCTTCGCCGAAGCAGATGATCTCGACCATCAACAGCAGGTTGACCGAAATCTTCATGGTCGTCGCCATGCCGGACGGGCCGATGTAGGAGACCTTCGGGCCGATGGCGGTCAGCATGTCCTTGACGCGATCGAATGCAGCCTTGTCGCCACCGATCATGATCGAGGCCTGGCCGGCCTTCACCGTGACGGGGCTGCCGGAGATGGGGCCGTCGAGAAAGATGCGGCCTGCCTTTGCGAACACGGCAGAGCATTCGCGGGTGACGTCCGGGCTGATGGTCGACATATCGATGTGAATGCAGCCGGAGGCCAAGCCTTCGAGCACCCCGTCTTTGCCGGTCGTGCAGGTCTTCACGGCGCCGCCGTTGGTAAGGCATGAGAAGACGACTTCGCTCGCGGCTGCGACTTTGGAAGGCGTATCGGCCCACCTCATGCCGGCGGCGATCAGGTCTGTCGCCTTGGCCTTGGTGCGGTTCCAGCCGGTGACCTGATGGCCGGCCGCCATCAGGCGCGGCACGATCAGCGATCCCATGTCGCCCAAGCCGATGAAACCGAGGTTCATGCAGGTTCTCCAAAATGCGATGTTACGGTCGAGCGCCGTCGATAGATGTTGGGCGATGCAATCGTTTGCCACTGCCGTAAATCGTTATCAAGCGCGGACCATCACGTTCCCAGGCACTAGCTGGACAACCTAGTCTCGTTACGTCAAATTCAGCGGCAATAGCTGGGCGGTGTCGCGACCGATCCGGAGAATGATCCACTGGAGGAGATGGCGATGGCCACGAAGTTTACGCTGAACGGCAAGCGTGTCACGTCGAGTGCGCCTGGGGCGACGCCGCTGCTGTGGGTCATTCGTGAAGAGTTGAAGCTCACCGGCACGAAGTTCGGCTGCGGCGCGGGCTTGTGCGGCGCCTGCATGGTCCATGTCAACGGCAGCCGCGCCTATTCCTGCCAGACCGAGGTCGGCAGCATGGCGGGCAAGCGCATTACCACCATCGAAGGCATTTCGCGGAACTCGGACCATCCGGTGCAGAAGGCGTGGCTCGCCGAGCGCGTGCCGCAGTGCGGCTACTGCCAGTCCGGCCAGATCATGAGCGCGGTCGATCTTCTGAAGAAAAACAAGAGCCCAACCCGCGAACAGATCGTCGAGCACATGTCCACGAACATCTGCCGGTGCGGCACGTATCAGCGCATCGTGAAGGCAGTGCAGCGCGCGGCGAAGGAGGTTTGATCATGACGTCTGCCAAAGCAAAGAGCGCGCGTACTGCCCGTAGCCCATCCACTTCTCGCCGCGGTTTCATGGTCGGTGCTGGTGGCTTCACGCTGATGCTCGGTCTGGAGGGCCACACGGCACTTGCCGCCACGCTCGGTAAGATGCGAGCCGGCAAGGCGTTCTCGCCGTGGATTTCGATCGCGCCCGACGGCACGATTACCATCATGGCCGCCGCCACCGAGATGGGCCAGGGGTCGATGACCTCGCTGCCGCTGGTGATCGCGGAGGAACTCGACGCCGACTGGGGCAAGGTGCGTATCATCCCTGCTCCCGTCGACGACAAGATCTATCTCAATCCCGCGTATCAGATGATGTACACCGCCGGTTCCAATGCGGTGCGCGTGCATTTCCCGCGGCACCGGATCTTCGGCGCTCAGGTGCGGAAGGTGCTGCTCGACAACGCTGCGAAGAAGCTGGGCGTTCCGGTCGACGAGCTGACTACGGGTCCCAGTGTCGTCATCCACGAGAAGTCCAAGCGGCGTCTGACGTACGGGCAGATTGCGGCGTTCGCGGAAGTTCCCGAGAAGGCGCCGGAGATCAAGCCCGAGCAACTCAAGAAGCCGGCGGACTTTCGTTTGATCGGCAAAGACGTGATGCGCGTCGAGTTGCCCGGCAAGGTCAACGGAAGCGTGAAGTACTCGATCGATCTGCAGATGCCCGGGATGCTCTACGGCGTGGTGCTGCGCGAGCCGATCGAGGGCGCGGGCCTCGACAAAGTCGACGAGGCCAAGATCGCGAATTTGCCGGGCGTCGTGAAGGTCGTGAAGCTGCCGTACGGAGTCGGTGTTCTTGCTAACACGGCGTGGGAAGCTTTTGCCGCACGCAGGGCGCTGGACGGCGCGGTGGCCTGGGGCAAGAAGGGCGACGCGCAGGGTTTCGACAGCGAGAAGGGGATGGACCAGTTCTCGGCGGATGCCCGCAATCTTTCGCACAAAGTTTCAGAATGGACGAAGGACGGGAACTTCGCGGATGTGTTCGCGAAGTCGGCCTCCACGATGGAAGCCGAATGGCGCAACGACCTTGCCTATCACGCGCAGATGGAGCCGTTGAATGCCGTTGCCTTGGTGGCTCCCGACGGTTCCAGCGCCGAGCTTTGGTGCGGTACACAGAGCCAGACGACCGCGCAACAGGCTTCCGCGAAGGCGCTCGGGATCGACCGCGACAAGGTCAAGGTCAATGACATGCTGATGGGCGGCGGGTTCGGCCGGCGTGGCCATCGCGATACCGAGTTCATCGTCGACGCGGTGCTGCTCTCGAAGGAGGCGAAGCGGCCCGTCAAGGTGATGTGGACGCGCGAGGACGATATCAAGAACGGCCGTTTCCGGCCGATGTCGGTCAACTACCTGCGCGCCGGTTTCGATGCGGGTGGCAAGATCACGTCGTGGAGCCATCGCGTGGCCGGCGACCGCGTCACGCCCTACATGGACCCTGTACGCTATGAGCAGAGCAAGGGCCGCGACGGCATCCTGATGGGTGGCGCCGACATGAACGGTTACGACGTACCCAACCATCTGACGGAGCTGATCTACAAGGACACGGGGGTGCGGACCTCTCCGTTGCGCGGTACCGGCAATATCGCCAACCGTTTTGCGTCGGAAGGCTTCCTCGACGAGATCGCGCGCAAGCAGGGCAAGGACCCGATCGAGGTGCGCCTTGCGCTTTTGACGAAGTTGCCGCGCGCGCAGAAGGTGCTCGAAACAGTCGCCAAGATGGCGGACTGGAAGCGCAAGCGCGCGGACGGCCGGGGCCTGGGCGTCGCCTACATCGACTATACCGGCACCTATCTGGCGGGTATCGCCGAGGTCTCGCTCGACCGCCGGGCGGGTGCGATCAAGGTGCACGATTTCTGGTGTGCGATCGATGTCGGCATCGCGGTGCAGCCGGACAACGTCGTCGCGCAGACGGAGAGCAGTATCGTGTACGGCATCGGTCTTGCGCTGATGGAGACCGTGACGGTGAAAGGCGGCGTGGTTCAGCAATCGAATTTTTATGATTATTCGGTGCCGCGCATGAGCGATGTGCCCAGCATGCATATCGAATTGATCAAGACTGCCAATGCCCCCAGTGGCGCGGGCCAGATGGCAACGCCATTGGTACAGCCGGCCGTGGCGGGTGCGTTCGCGCAAATCACCGGCCGATATCTCAGACATGCGCCGTTCACGCCGGAGCGGGTGAAGCGTGCGCTGGCGTGAGAATGGGCACTCCGATAACAGCGAAAGTGGTCGGGGGAGCGCTTCGCCGATGTTCGAAGGCCGCCTTCAATCGAGTTTGATCGCTGCGGCCTTCGCGACGGATTTCCATAGCGCGCCCTCGCGCTCGACCATGCTGCGGAACTCGGCGGGCGAGCTGCTGCCGGGCGATACGCCAAGAGCGGCGAAGCGTTCCTTCACGTCCTTCAAGCCCATGATCGCTGCGATCTCGGCGGCGAGCTTGCCGGAGATCGCAGCGGGTGTGCCTTTCGGTGCAGCGAGTCCGCTCCAACCGTCCACCGCGGTGTCGGGGACGCCGGCTTCGGCCAGCGTGGGAACGTCGGGCAGGTCCACGTAGCGCTTCGTTCCGGAGGTTGCGAGCACGCGCGCCTTGCCGGCCTTGACGTGGCCCATCAGGGGGCCCGAGTCGACAAACGCCATCGTCACCTGCCCGCTCAGGATCGCGGTCATCATCTCGTTGCTGCCCTTGAAGGGGATGTGTTCGAAGGGAGCGCCGGTGCGCATCTTGAAGAGTTCGGTCAGGAGCTGGAACAGCGCCGACGTGCTCGCGTAATTCGCCTTCGCCGGGTTCGCCTTGCCCCAGGCCACGAGTTCCTTCACCGATTTCGCGGGATGTTCCGCGTTGACCGACAGCAGGAACGGATACCAGGCGACTATCGAGACGTACTCGAAATCCTTCAGAGGGTCGTAAGACAGCTTTCCGTAGACCGCCGGATTGATGCAGAAGGTGCTGGGTGGCGCGACGAGCAACGTGTAGCCGTCCGGCGCGGATCTGGCCACGGTTTCGGCGCCGATGATCGCACCTGCGCCCGGCTTGTTCTCGACGACGGTCGGCTGACCGAGGCGTTCGCCCATCTTCTGGGCGAGGATGCGTGCAATGAGATCGTTGCCGCCACCGGCCGCGAAGCCGACCACGATCTTGATCGGCTGCTTGGGATAGCCGGCGGCAGCGTCCGTCTGGGCAGAGGCGGTGGCGGCATGGAAAAGTGCCGCGCCTTGCAGGACGAGTGCCGAGAGCAGTGATCGAAGCGGCAGGCCGGCGGTGTGAACCATGGTCGGAATCCTTGGCTGCATGGGGCGCTGCGGCAATGCCGGCTTCGGCAATGTGCGTTTGATGGCTAGGGTGCGCCGAGTTGTCGTTCGCTCAGGTGGGCCACTGCACCACGTGGAGTTAAGCCCAGCCGAGACGAGCCATGATGGCCTTGCCCATCACCCAGTCCTTGTCCTCGTTGGACAGGAAATCGAGGGTTTCTGTGAAGTGCGTGACGCGCTGCTTGTACGTCGCTCTGTCGAACGAGTTGGTGAGGTCGGTGCCCCAATAGCAACGGCGCGGACCATAAGCGTCGAACAGTCGTTTGATCGACGGCGTCATGTCTTTCCAGGGATATGGTTCTGGCGAGCCGACCGGCGTCGCGGAGAGCTTGATCGAGACGTTGGGATACTTGGCCAAGGCTGCTGCCGACGCAACGGCTTCGTCACGCTTGCCGGCCTGGACCACATCCAAGGTCAAGCCCATGTGATCAATGATGAGCTGCAGCCGCGGATGCTTTTCTGCGATCGGCAGGAAAGCGGGCAAGGCGTTCGAAGTGAGGAACATCACGGGCAGTCCGGCCTTCTCGACTTCCGGCCAGAACCAGTCGGTGCTGCCGTCACTGAGCCACTTGGCTGCCGGTCCGAGGAACGTGACGCGTACGCCAAGCATGCCCGGCTGCTCTTTCCATTTCGGTAGCAGGGGGCGAGCGATTTCCGGCTTGGTGATGGGGATCCGGCCCATGACCGCGAAGCGGTTCGGATAGCGTTTGGCGGCTTCGAGGCCGTAATCGTTGCGGTCTCCGGGCCATGACGGGGGCACGATTATGGCGCGGTCGACGCCTGCCTCGTCCATCAATGGCACGAGCTTCTCGATCGTGAAGGGGTCGGGCATCTGGGGCTTCATTCCCGGAATCCACTTCCAGTCGTCGCTTTCGGCTTTCCAAAGATGGGCCTGGGCATCGACGATCATGCGTTTGGCGGGGGCTTGGGCGATGGCGGGGCCTGTCATCGCGAGGCCCGCACCGGCGCTGGCGGCGCCTTCGATAAAGCGGCGACGTGTGATCATGAGAGTTCCTCCGTTGTGGAGGTGTCAGACCGTCAGGGTCTGACACCTTTTTGGAGCGCGCTCATTGGGTGGCGCGCTTTGGCTGATGTGCGAGGCGGGAAAATAAGAATGCACACGATTTTCGAAGCGGATGGACCTGATCGTCACCTCCGGCTGGGAAATTGTGTGTGTCCCTATTTTCCGATTTCGAGACCGTAGAGTTTGCTGGCGTTGCCGGAGAAGATCATGCGGCGGCGCTGTTCGCCGAAGCTCGGCGGTATCGCGAAATGAGGGTCGTCGAAATCCCAATGAGGATAGTCGGATGCGAACAGAATGCGGTCCCAGCCGATCCAGTCCATCACGTCCATGAGGTGTTGCGGCTGCTCCGGCTCCTCCATCGGCTGGGTGGTGATCCAGAAGTGCTCGCGTATGTATTCGGACGGAGCTTTCTTCAGATGGGGAACCTCGGCCTTGAGGCGCTTCCAGTTGCGATCCAGCCGCCAGCCGAGTGCTGCGAGCCAGGCGAAACCGGCTTCGATCAGAACGACCTTCAAGCTTGGAAAGCGCTCGAACACGCCTTCCATGATCATCGAGGTGACGAGGGCCGAGCATGACGTCTCGTGCTCGGTCATTTCCTCGATGTAGAAGGAGCACCAGCCTGTGTTGGTGGCGGCATAGCCGGAGTAGCCGAACACGTGCACGCCGATTGGAAGCCCTGCCTCGCAGGCAGCCTCGTAGATCGGCCAGTAGCGACGGCGGCCGTGAGCTTCGGCAGGCCGGCTCATCATGAGGACGTGGACGTAGTCGCGATTGCCCGCCCGGCGGCGAATCTCGGCGGCCGATGCCTGCGCGTCTTCATAGGGGATGACGACTGAGGCCTTGAGGCGCGCGTCCTTCCCCGCGAACATGTCGATCTGCCATTCGTTGGCGGCAGTGGCCATCGCGGCGCTGAAGTCCGGGTTCTGCTCGCCCTGTCCGGTGGGAGAGAGCGGGTTCATGATTCCGAAGTCGATGCCGTAGTGATCCAGGTGCTGGGCCTGCATGAAGGCGAGGTCGGAACCGGGAATGCTGCCGTCGGGGGGGAACGAATCGCGGCGGGCGCCGTTGGCGGGCTGGGATTTCGGATAGGGATGGCCCTTTGCAAAGCCGTGGCGGTGGCGGGTGCCGTAGGTCATCAGGTGGTCGTACCAACGCTGCGACAGGTACGGCTTCAGTTCGGTCAGGGTCTTGGGGCGGGCGTGGATATCGCAATCGATAAGGCCGAGTTTATTGGACTGCAGCCTTGCGGGCTTGGCTGGTTTGCTCAGCGTTGGGGCGTTCATGGGCGTCGCCTCGTCTGGGATTTCCGCGAGGATAGCGCTTTCGGACGCATTTTCAAAATGCCGTTCCAGATTGCAGTAGGGCGTTACCAAAGAGGTTAAGGATTCTCTGTCCGTCCAGCATTGATATTTGAGGACGAAGAATTGTAGGCTTTGGGCTCGTACTATGAACGGTTGCGGTCCAAGGGCCGCACGCACAAGCCGAATTGGGAGGCAACATGGCCCAGGACGCTGCACCACCGAGGGGGGCACCTGCTTCGGATATCGATCCCTTTTCGCCACAGCATATTCTGAACCCCTACGCTTGGCATCATGAGATGCGCGAATTGGGCGCGCTCGTCTGGCTCACAAAGTATCGCTGCTTCTTCGCGCCGCGTTACGCAGAGGCGTTCCAGATCATCGCCGATTATCAGTCGTTCTCGTCGGCTGCCGGCGTCGGCCATACCAACTTCAACAAGGAAAAGCCGTGGCGGCAGCCGAGCATGCTGCTGGAGGCCGACCCGCCGGACCACACGCCGCGCCGCGCGATCGTCGGGCGCATTCTCTCAGCACCGAACCTGCGCGTTTTTCGCTCTGGATTCGAGGTCGAAGCGAACAGGCTTATCGACCGGCTGCTGCAGCAGCGGGACGTCGATGCCGTGCCGGAGGTGGCGCAGGCGTATGTGTTGAAGGTTTTCCCGGATGCGGTCGGCATCGCCGATGGCGATCGCATGAACCTCCTGAAATACGGCACGATGGTTTTCAATGCGTTCGGTCCTCAGAACGACATCTTCGACGAGAGCGTTCGCGACCTCGGCGAGGTCGGCCCTTGGATCATGGAGCGGTGTCAGCACCGGAACCTCGAGCCGGGCAAGCTTGGCGATCAAGTGTACCAGGCCGTTTCGGGCGGGCAGATCACCGCGGAAGAGGCTCCGATCCTGGTGCGGTCATTCCTCTCGGCCGGCGTGGATACCACGATCGATGCAGTGGGCAATGCACTGTGGTCGTTTGCAACGAACCCGGCCGAATGGGCCAAGGTCAAGGCCAACCAAGGGATCGTGAAACAGGCCTTCGAGGAGGTGCTGCGCTACGAGTCGCCGTTCCAGACCTTCTTCCGCACCACGACGAAGGACGTTGAACTCGCCGGTGTGAAGATACCAGGCAACGAGAAGGTGATGCTCAATATCGGATCGGCCAATCGCGATCCGCGGAAGTGGGAACGGCCCGATGTATTCGACGTTTCGCGCGATGTGCGCGGGCATGTCGGCCTGGGCTACGGCATCCATGCCTGCATCGGCCAGATGATCTCTCGGCTCGAGAACGAGGTGCTGCTGACGGAACTGGCGCGGCGCAAGGTCGACTTCGAAGTGACGGGACCGACCGAGTACAAGGTACACAATACGCTGCGCGGCTTCACCAAGTTGCCGATGCGGTTCAAGCAAGGCTGATGGAGAAACGCCGATAATGCCAAAAGTTACTTTCGTTGCGCACGATGGCAGCAAGACGTCCGTGGACGAACCAGACGGCGTGTCGGTCATGCAAGCGGCACAGAATGCGGGCATCGGCGGCATTGTCGCGGAGTGCGGGGGCTCGATGATGTGCGCGACCTGCCATGTGTACGTAGCAGAGCCCTGGCTGTCCAAGCTGCCGGCGATGACAGCCACGGAAAGCGAGATGCTGACGATGACCGTGTCCGAGAGGCGCGGCACGAGCCGGCTGTCGTGCCAGATCGTGCTTGGCGCAGCGCTCGACGGGATCACGGTGGAGCTGCCTGAGAAGCAGATTTAGTGGGCGTGGCGTCACGGGGCGCGGGAAGTCGCTTCGCGAGCGGGCTGCCGCCCGCACCCGCTTGGGAGGGAGACCCTCCCAAGCCCGCCCCCTTTTTATGACTTGGTGCATTTGATTTTTGGAGAGGCGTGCGAGATGGCCGGAAGACTGGCAGGCAAGGTTGCGATCGTGACCGGGGCCGCACAAGGGATCGGTGCTACGTACGCGGAAGCGTTGGGCAAAGAGGGCGCGCGGGTCTGCGTGTCGGATGTGCTGGATACGTCGGCGTCAGTTGGGGCCGTGAAGGCGGGTGGTGGCGATGCCTTCGGCATCATGTGCGACGTGACCAATGGGGCGAGCGTCAAGGCGATGGTCGATGCGACGGTGGCGAAGTGGGGCCGCGTGGATATCCTCGTCAACAACGCCGGATTGTTCGGTAATTTGTCGCTGAAGCCGCTCACCGAAATTTCGTCGGAGGAATTCGACAAGGTGATGTCGGTCAACGTGCGCGGCAGTTTCGAGTGCGTGAAGGCGGTGGTGCCGCAAATGCGCAAGCAGGGTTACGGCAAGATCATGAACGTGGCGTCGGGCACGGTGTTCAAGGGGCCGCCGATGCTGCTGCACTACGTGACGTCCAAGGGCGCGATCGTCGCGATGACGCGCAGTCTTGCGCGCGAGCTCGGCGACAGTGGCATTCGCGTGAACGCGATCGCGCCGGGGCTCGTGATGAGCGAGAACGTCGTCGCCAATCCGGCGTGGAAGGGCGCCGTCGTCGAAAACAATGTCGCTAGCCGCTGCATCAAGCGCGAGGCCGAGCCCGACGACATGATCGGCACGCTGGTTTTCCTGTGCTCGCCCGATAGCGACTTCATCACCGGCCAGACCATCGTGGTGGATGGCGGCTCGGTGATGCACTGACATCGTTGTGTCCGACTTACTGGTCCGGCACGAAGCGTCTCGCACGTGCCGTAGGGTGCAATAGCCCAGTGCGCGCATTGCAACATTCCCCGACAAGTCGGTGCGATACGGGCTTCCGCCCTATTGCAGCTGCGCTTTAGGAAGGGAGAGCGTGGCGATGACGGGTAGGTGGTCGGAGCCGAGGTTGGGGCCGATCTCGATGGAAACAGTA
>CANJPN010000010.1 GCA_947475855.1 Bradyrhizobiaceae bacterium | reverse complement strand
TCGACCGCCCACCAGATCGCCAGCGCGATCCCGCCTCCCGTCGCCAGCAACGTCAAGCCGTAGGTCGGCAACCGCCGTCCGCCAACCTCGACGCTGCCCTCGAGGCCGCGCGGGAACGGCGCCGCCACGAGATCGCCACTCCACACGATTTTGACCATGTCCTCGATTACGGCGAGCGCGCCGAACGTGACGAGCGCCACGATCAGCATGCCGCCACGATAAGTCCGGCGCAGCACCAGCATCTCGAACAGCGCACCGAGCATGCCGATCGCCGTTGCGGCGAGCAACGCGACGAGGAAGTAGGCGGCCGGGCTCAGCGCGCCACCGCGCGTGGCCGAATAGATCGCGTAGGCACCAAGCGTGTAGAATGCTCCATGGCTGATGTTGATGACCCGCGAGACCCCGAAGATCAGCGACAGGCCCGACGCCAGCAGGAACAGAAACATGGCGTCGAGCAGCCCGCTGAAGAACTGTACCAGGATCGAACCCATGTCGCCTCCGCCGCTTGTTCCCCCTCTCCGTGCACTTTCGAGTGGGGAGGAGGAGTAGGATCACTTGGCTCCGCGGGCCTTTTTGATTTCGTCTTCTGACGGCAGGTAGGGGCCGGTATCGTACTTCACAACGTCGCGGATCACGCCAAGATTGAGCTTGTCGTCCCACACCGCCTTGCCCATCCAGAATGGCGTGACGCCCTGGTGATCAAACGGCCGGATGGTGATGGAGCCGATGATCGAATCGTATTTCATCCCCTCGAGCGCAGCGATCACTTTGTCCGCCTCGATCGATCCTGCCTTCTCGATGCCAAGCTTCAGCGCTTGCATGTTCATGTGCTGGAAGTAGGCAGGCGTGAAGGGCGGGGCGCCGCCGCTGGCCGCGCGGTAGTCCTTGATAAACTGCTCGTTCTCCTTGCCCTCGATCGCATACCAGGGATAACCGCCCATCAGCGCACCTGTCGGGATGGCCTCCTTCGTCATGCGCTGAATCTCATCCGAACCTCCCCAATAGGAGCTGATCAACGGGAACCGCTTGGAAAGCTCATAGGCGGCTGACTGCTGGAAGAACGGCAGCGCCACGCCGAACGAGTAGAAGATCACGTCGGGCTTGGCCTCGATGATCGCCGTGATGAAGGAGGCGTAGCTGGGCTCCGCCATCTTCGGCCAGTTCTCGCCGATCCACTGTACGTCCGGCATCTTGGCGTTCATGTAGGCCTTGAAGCTCGCCACCGAACCACGCGGAAAAGCGAAGTCCTGCGCGATCGTATAGAAGCGCCGGCCGGTCGGCTTCAGCGTCGTGAGGATGTAGTCGCCAGCGGCAAGCGCCTGGGTCCTGGCCGTGATGTTGGGGACGCGGAACGTGTAACGGCTGCCGTCCTTGCCGGTGAAGTCGTCATGGCCACAACTCGAGAACACGATCTTCCCGGCCTGCGTGGCCACGCCGCCGACGCCGATGCATTCCGCGCTCGATATCGAGTGAATGAGGAAGTCGACGTTCTCGGTATGGATGAGGTCGCGCGCCTGGCGCACGGCCTCGTTTACGGTCGACTTGCTGTCGCGGACGATGAGCCGGACGGGGCGGCCGATGATGCCGCCGGCGCGGTTGAGCTGATCGGCGATGACAACAGCTGCGCGGGCCGTCTCCGAGCCGAGCGCGCTCAGCGGGCCCGACTGTTCCGCAATCACGCCGAACGTGATGGGCTTCTGGGTGCCTTGCGCCGCTGCTGCGTTCGCACCTGCCAGCAGCGCCAGACCGGCGAGACCGGCCATCATTATGGTGGGTCCAGACATTGTCGCTTCCTCCACTCGCTCGCGGACCTTGCGCCGCTCACACTCATCTCGGCTTCTTGCGAAGCCCACTTCGATCAGAAGGCCACGTACCGTGCCCAGGCCTGCGGGTTTGCTTCCAACTCCTTCAGCGTGCCCTCATGACGAACATAACCCGTTTCGAGCACATAGGCGCGGTCGGCCAGGCGGCGGGTCAGCGTCAGGTTTTGCTCCGAAAGCAGCATCGACACCCCCTCCTGGCGCAGCGCCGAAAGCCGTTCACCCAGTTCCTCGACAATGACGGGCGCAAGCCCCTCCATCGGCTCGTCGAGCAGCAACAGGCTCGGGTTACCGACCAGGGTTCGAGCGATCGCCAGCATCTGCTGCTGGCCGCCCGACAGCGCGCCGGAACGCCGTTTCAAAAGGCTTTGCAGGGCAGGAAACAACTCCAGCACGCGCGGGACGTCCCACACGCGGCCGGTGTGGCCCTCCGCCGGCGCCTTAACGCCGAGTTCGAGGTTCTCTCCAACGGAGAGCGCTGCAAACATGCGGCGCGTGTCGGGGACGAGACCGATACCAAGTCTCGCGATCCGGTGGGTCGGCATTCCCTTGATCGACCGGCCGCGCCAGCTCATCTCGCCAGCGCCCAGGCCAGTGAGCCCCATGATGGCGCGCATCGTCGTGCTCTTGCCCGCGCCGTTACGGCCGATCAGCACCACCGCCTCGCCGACGTCGACACTCAGCGACACTCCATGCAGTACATGGCTTGCGCCGTAGTAGGCGTCTACACTCTCCAGTTGCAGCACCTGGCTCATGCACCGCCTCCGCCAATCGGAGCGGGGTGGCTCGAGCCAAGGTAGACGCTGCGCACGCGGGGGTCGGACTGGATATCTTCGGGCGTGCCTTCGGCCAGCACCTGCCCCTGGTGCAGCACCGTGATTCGGTCAGCGATACGGAACACGGCGTCCATATCGTGCTCGCAGAACAGCAAAGTGAGTTTTTGCTCCGCGCAAAGCCGCATGATCAGCTCGACCAGCGAACGACGGGTCTGCGCCTCCACGCCTGCGGTGGGCTCGTCGAGCAGCAACACCTTGGGCTTCAGGGCCAGCGCGATGGCAAGCTCCAGTCTCTTCTGATCGCCATACGACATATTGGCGCCGTGCTCATCGGCGAAGCGGTCGATACCGACCGTGGCGAGGCAATCCAGCGCCTCCTCGCGGTCGACTTTCCCACACCGCTGCCACACCCAGCGCGCGTGGCCATGGCGGGAGTAGAGCGCGGCCTGCACGTTCTGCAGCACGGTGAGACGCGGGAAGATGCTCGTGATCTGAAACGTGCGGACGAGGCCCTGGCGGCAGATCGCATCAGCGGTCATGCTCGCCATGTTGCGGCCGGCGTAGTGCACCTCGCCGCGCGACGGCCTGAGCCGGCTGGAGATGACATTGAACAGCGTTGTCTTACCGGCGCCATTGGGGCCGATCAGCGCGCGACGCTCACCTGCGATGAGATCGAGCGAGACACTCTGCACCGCGACGAAATCGCCGAACTGCATGGTCACATTGCGCGCTGACAGGGCAACGGAGGGCGTTGGGCTCATGGCCGCTCCCTCCTTCGCCGAAGCGCCGTCGAGAACTTCTCGATGACCCCGACGATGCCACGCGGCATGTAGATGCCGACCAGGATGCTCAAGATTCCGACGAACAACAGAGAATGCTGCGTCAAGCGCGCGAGCTGCGCGTCGAACGTCTCGAGCATGAGCACACCGACGACGGGCCCCCAGAAGCTATGCGTCCCGCCCATGGAATTCGCCAGGAACGGACGCGCGGCCGCGGTCCAATCGGCAACCTGCGGCGAGATGGTGCCGCTGAAGAAGGCGTAGAGGGTGCCTGCCACACCCGCGAACGTGCCCGCGATCACGAAGGCGGCGAGCTGATAGCGGCGTACGGGAAGGCCGGCGAACTCTGCGCGCTGCTGGTTGTCGCGGATCGCCATCAGCGTCACGCCGAACGGCGAACTCTTGATACGCCACAAGACATAGAGGCTGGCGAGCACGACGACGAGTACGAACAGAAAATAGTTGCGCGGGTCGGCAAGCACGCCCTTGGCATTTATGCCGGAAATACCGTCGTCACCGCGGGTTACCTCGTACCACTTGTTGATGCCGGCAAAGACGAACTGGCTGAACGCCAGCGTAAGCATCAGGAATGCGGAGTGCTCAGCGCCCGCCGCGCGCACGCAGAACGCGCCGAACACGAGCGCGCCCACGGCAGCCATCAGTGGGCCCATCAGCATGGCAAGCTCGAAGGGCCAGTTGAGCCTGATCAACAGCAGCGCGGAGGTATAGGCGGCGATAGCGTAATAGGCGGAGTGGCCGAAAGAGAGCATGCCACCGTAGCCCATCAGCAAGTTGAGGCTCGATGCGAACAGGATCGCGATCAGCAGCTCGGAACCGAGGAAAACGTAGTGAATGGGCAGAAAGCGGGACAGTGTCGCCAGAACGAGCATGACACCAGCCAGCACGGCCAGTTCCACGAGGCCCGGACGCGTGTCCTCCAGCGTTGAGGCAGGCTCTTGCATGCTGGCCTGCTTCTGCAGGGTGCCCTCCCTCGGTCGCGCGGGTGATTTTATACCTCGGCTTCTGCATTCTACTGAGTGTGACCCGATTGGCAACGGGAAGTGACAGAGCATCATCCTACCAGACAGATTCGCTTTCGCGATTCACTGTCCGGAAGACCGCTCTCGCCGGATCGACCGGCAATGCCATCAACTTCGTCCACGCAGCCGTCGGCACTTAGAGCAGGCCGGCAGCTACTTCACGGGAGACTACATCCCGAACACTTCTTTCATCGTCCGCGCGGAGGTCGCGATCGACTGCGTGTTCGCACGCTCCTCGGCCTTGTTCTTCGGCGAAGAGAAACCGTGGTTCGTTCCGCTGTAGACCTCGAGATGGAACGGCGATTTCGCCGCGCGAAGCTCCTGCACCACGGCATCGACGGTATTCAGCGGGTAGAGGCTGTCTTCCGCGCCGTGCAGGATCACGAACATGCCCTTGGCGTTCTTCGCCCACCCGGCCGGATGATCCCGGAATGATCCGTGGATGGCGATGTTCAACGCCAGCGGCGCGCCGGTCGAACCGAATTCCACGCCCAAGGCGCCCCCGAAACAGTAGCCGACCGCTGCGATTTTTCCCGCGTCGACCATCGGTAGGCTGATGAGCGCGTCGAACGCAGCCTGGGTTCTCGACTGCATGAGCGCGCGATCCTTGGTGTAGATCACGGTCTGCGCGTTCATCTCTTCTATCGTCTTGGGCAGAATGCCCTCACCGAAACCGTAGATGTCGGCCGCGAACGCGACATAACCGAGCTTGGCCCACATTTCCGTGAGATCGCGGGTCTTCTGTGACATGCCCTCGCGCGCGTGGATGACGAGAACGGCCGGCCTCTTGCCCGTAATCTTGTCATCGAAAGCCATGTAGGCCTTCAGCTTCGTCTTGCCGTGCGAGTAGTCGACCCACTGGGTCTTCATCTCGGCTAACGCCGGAATCGCGAAGGTGCCGGTCAGCAGCATCACGCCAAGACCAGTTGCGAGCAATACGGTGAGCGAACGCAAACGCGCCATCGAAACCTCCCTGGAACAATCGTTTCGGGAAGTTTTGCCCAGGCCACCCGCGAAGTCCAGCGCGACAGCGCGACCAATGGCAGACTGGAATATCCAGTCATGCCGGCAGCAAGTTTGTCGTGGCATCGACGAAAGCTGTCGGTCGGCCAGAAGAATCCAAAACAGTCATACCGGGGCACGTCCCCGGGATCCAACTATCCGCGAGCGCCAGCGCTTGTTGAACGATGGGCCCCGGCAACAAGTGCCGGGACGACATCGGGAAAGATGAGTTGGATTTGAATACTGGCAATGCCACCTGAAAACAGGAGCCCGAAAGGACGCTTCAGAGCGCCTACACCATCACCTGCGTGCCGACCTCGACGACCCGGTCGGTCGGGATCTGGAAGTAGGCTGTGGCATCCTCGGCGGTGCCGGCAAGGTAGATGAACAGCCGCTCCTGCCATCGCGGCATTTCGGAGCGGATCGTCGTCTTGAGCGAACGCCGCGACAGGAAGAACGAGCTTTGCGACAGCTCGATATTGAGATCCTTGCGCTTGCAGTGCTCCAGGATCTTCGGGACGCTCGGCGTTTCCATGAAGCCGTAATGTGCGATCACGCGGATGAAGTTGTCGGACACCCGTTCGATCTCGACGCGCTCATGTCTGACGACGCGCGGCACTTCTTCCGACTTGATGGTCAGGATGATATTGCGCTCGTGCAGCACTCGGTTGTGCTTGAGGTTGTGCATCAGGGCCGTTGGCGCGGATTCCGGATCGCCGGTGAGGAAAACAGCTGTGCCCGGCACGCGATGCGGCGGCTTCGCTTCGAGCTTTCGCACCAGCCAGTCGAGTTCGGCTTCGTTCTTTCGGGTTGCTTTCGTGAGCACCCGTGAGCCGCGCATCCAGCTCTGGATCAGGACGCCGATGAAGGCGGCGATGGCGAGCGGGAACCAGCCGCCGTCCGGGATCTTAAGAGCATTGGCGAAGAAGAACACCTGTTCGATCAGCATCAGCGGAACGATCAGTGCGGCGGTCTTCCAGACGTTCCACTTCCAGTACCGCCAGATCACGAAGAACGCCATCATCGAGTCGATGACCATCGCGGCGGTGACCGAGACGCCGTAGGCAGCGGCGAGCTTACTGGAGGACTGGAACATCAGCGTGACGATGACCACGCCGGCGCACAGGATCCAGTTGACCCGTGGCAGATAGATCTGCCCGGCGACGGCTTCTGACGTGTGCTTGATCAGCTGGCGTGGCAACAGGCCGAGCTGGATCGCCTGACGCGTGATCGAGAAAGCTCCCGTGATGACGGCCTGGCTCGCGATGATCGTCGCCATTGTCGCCAAGATCACCATGATCGGCAGCGCCCATGCCGGATACATCAGGAAGAATGGGTTCTTGAGTGCGGCTGGATCGGACAACAGCAGAGCGCCCTGCCCGAAATAGTTGAGCATCAGGCTCGGCAGCACGATCCAGAACCAGGCGAGCTGGATCGGCCGGCGGCCGAAATGACCAAGATCTGCGTAGAGTGCCTCGGCTCCCGTAGCGCAAAGGAACACCAAACCCATCACAGAAAGGCCGGTCAGGCCGTTCTGGGCCACAAAGCTGATCCCATAGAGGGGATTGAGCGCCAGCAGCACGCTGAAGTTACCGGACAGGTGATAGAGGCCACCGAGAGCCATAACCAGGAACCACACGAGGGTTATCGGCCCGAAGAACTGGGCGACCCGCGCTGTGCCTCGCGACTGGACCGAAAACAAGCCGATGATGATCACCAGAGTCAGCGGCAGTACGACTTTCTTGAAGTGAGGCGAGATGACCTCGAGTCCTTCAACTGCAGACAGAACAGAGATCGCCGGGGTAATTATCGCATCGCCATAAAAGAAGGAGGCGCCCAGAACTCCCAGCACCGTCAAAACGGGGCCGGAACGGGTCGCTACGGACTGCCCGAGCGACATCAACGCGAAGGTGCCGCCCTCTCCGTTGTGGTCCGCCCGGAGCAGGATGATGACGTATTTGAGCGTCACGATCAGGACGACTGTCCAAACCATGATCGATAGAATTCCCAGGATGACCGCTTCGCCCCGCATGCCGTGATCGCTGGCATGCGTCACGGCTTCCTTGAACGCGTACAGCGGGCTCGTGCCGATGTCGCCGTAAACAACACCGATCGAGCCGAGCGCGAGCGCTAGCAGCTTGGAGTGCGGTCCGGCGCGACTATCGTCGCCAGAGTGAGCAGTGAGAGTGGTATGTGCCATGTAGGCACCTCGTCATGCCGTCATGAAGGTCGGCCGGAAAGCCGCGAGGCTATACGCCTGCCCGCGTCGCTCGGGAAGAGCGAAGTGATGCGGCATCTAGAACCTACGAGTTGCCGAATTGCGAAACTCACCCGCAAATCAGAACGCCACTGTACATGGCTAAAATTTGCTTCGGATACAACGTCGTAGATTTCCGCAGGACAGCACAAACCGTGACTCAGTTATGCAAAATCCGGCGTAGTCTACAACCTATGGACGAGGCGGGCCCGTATCGTCCCCGGGTTGGCCCGTATTTCGGCCAGTATGTCGTCAGCGTCTGCCACGGCACCGTCCGCGTCCAGCACGACATAGCCGATATCCGCATCGGTTTGGTAGTATTGTGCCGCAATGTTGACCCCGCGAGCCGCGAACACGTCATTGAGCCGCCGCAACTCGCCCGGCGTATTCTGCTGCACCTGGATGAAACGGGTTCCTGCTGGTCGGGGAGGCAGTTGCACCTGTGGAAAGTTCACGGCGCCGACGGTCGAACCAATATCGGAATATTCAACGAACTTTCGTGACACCTCGGCGCCGATCCGCTCCTGCGCCTCTTCTGTCGAACCGCCGACGTGCGGCGACAAGATGACATTATCGAGTCCCTGCAGTGGGGTGGTGAACCGGTCGTTGTTCGACGACGGCTCGATCGGGAAAACATCGACCGCCGCCCCGCCGAGATGCCCGATCTTGAGCGCTTCAGCCAACGCTTCGAGGTCGACCAGCGTGCCTCGCGCGTTGTTGATGAGGAAGGCGCCTTTTCGCATCTTGGCGATCTGCTCGCGCCCGAACATCCCCATCGTCGCGGGTGTTTCCGGCAGATGGACGGTCACCACGTCGGACATCTGAAGCAGCTCATCAAGTGTGTTGGTAGGTTCGACGTTGCCGCGGCGCAACTTGTCGGTGTGGTCGAAGAACACCACCCGCATGCCCATGGCCTCCGCGAGATCTGAAAGCTGGCTGCCGATATTACCGTATCCGACGATGCCGAGCGTCTTGCCGCGTACTTCGTGGCTACCTGTGGCCGACTTGTCCCATCCGCCGGCATGCGCGGCGACCGACCGAGGGAAAATTCGCCGGTACAGCATTACGATTTCAGCGATCGTCAGTTCCGCCACGCTGCGGGTATTGGAGAATGGGGCATTGAATACGGGAATGCCTTTGCGCCGGGCGGCGTCCAGGTCCACCTGGTTCGTGCCGACCGAAAAGCATCCGATCGCGATGAGTTGGTCCGTCGCCGCGACGATCTCCGGCGTGATCTCCGACCGCGACCGGATGCCGAGCAAACGCACGCCCTGTAGAGCGTCGATCAGCGCCTTGCCTTCCAGAGCCTTTGTCAGCCGCTCGATATTCCGGTAGCCCGCACCTTTGAGTGCGTTGACAGCGGTGTCGGAGATATTTTCCAGCAGAAGGATCTTTATCTTGTCCTTCGGTAGGGAGGGATTTTGGATCGTGCCCATATGATGTCCGCGCTGTCTTCCGATCAGGTCCACCGAGGGATCTGGCAAGAGTAAGGGGCCCCGTGGCAACCGGGCCGAATGTTGAAGGCCAATAACATAGTCATTGAAGTGCAGTCGCGGCGTCGTCAACCGGGAGAGACCACGCAATCGGTTGCCAAACCGATCCAAGGTTGTCGCTCGTCAAGCCCCATGATACCGAAACGGTAACGCAATCACGGAAATGCGGCTCCAGTGCTGTGTTCCCCCTCGGCCAGCGAGCGCGGACGAACTGGACGTGGATTTCCCTTCGAATTCGCCCGAAAATCAGGTCGTGCTGTTTGCAGCCGGCCTGAGAGGCCTCCGCGGCGAACGCGGTGGTACCCGCACTTTTTTCAATTCGATGGAGATGCAAGCATGGCGATGGACGCCCACGAAATCGAAAAGCTCATCCGGGCCCGTTTTCCCGACGCCGAAGTGACGATTCAGGACCTCGCGGGCGACGGCAACCACTATGCCGCCCACGTGACGGCGAAAGAATTCAAGGGTAAGAGCCGCGTGCAGCAGCACAAGATGGTTTATGACGCCCTGGAAGGCCGGATGGGCGGAGTCCTCCATGCCTTGGCACTCACGACCTCGCCCAAGGATTGACAATCAGCAGCCAGTCGCCACATCAATTCCCGAGATCAATTGGCTGGACTTCCAGGCTGAAGCCGCGCAACGAGCCGATCGAATAAGGACCATTGGATATGAACGCCCAGCAGAACGTGCACGATTGGATCGGCAAGACGGTTGCCGGCAATGACGTTGTCCTTTTCATGAAGGGACGCAAGGGGATGCCGCAATGCGGGTTCTCGATGCAGGTCGACCAGATCCTGACGCTGCTGGGTGTCGACTACAAAGACATCAACGTCCTCGAGGATGCCGCCGTTCGCGACGGCATCAAGGAGTTCTCCAACTGGCCGACCATTCCGCAGCTCTACATCAAGGGCGAATTCGTCGGCGGCTGCGATATTGTCCGTGAGATGTATGAGGCGGGTGAGCTGCAGCAAATGCTCTCCGAGAAGGGCGTCAAACACGACACGGCTGTAGCCTAACGCGTCTGCGCGCCTGAGCCTGGCTAGACAGCGGGGCGCTAAGGCGTTGCGAGCGATTGCCACAGTGTTGCCCTCGATCCCGGAGTACACCCTCCGGGTGGCGGTGGGAACTTCGGGGGCGTTTGGGCATGGCAGTGAAGCTCGGCGGCAGGCGGTTCCTGTTGAGCCTTGCCATCACAGGCGCCAGCGTTTGCTTGGCGCTCGGCATCACGTTGCCCATCATCAAGCTCACCAAATACGTCTTCTGGAGCACCGAGCACTCGCTTCTTTCCACCGTCCAGGTATTGATAAAAGACGGCCAGATCTTCCTCGGCGTGACGGTCCTGGTCTTCTCTATCGTCTTCCCCGTCGTGAAGCTGCTCTACCTGTTGCTCTGCTCTACGCTTCCCCAGGACGACCTCGTTAGAATGCGCCCTCAGTTGCGTGCGCTCGAATGGCTCGGCAAGTGGTCCATGCACGATGTGCTGGTCCTGGCGCTGACGATCTTCTTCATCAAGAGCCAAGGGCTCTACGATGCGGCCAGTCTGCTCGGTGTGTACTTCTTCACCGCCGGCGTTCTTTTGATGATCCTGGCCTATGCTTGGCTGCGCGCCGACGAAGGCAGCCCAGTGAGCAAGACCACGCAGCCGCGCCTTGCAAGTCCGAATGCCTCGGCGTTGCCAATGCCGAAGTCCGTCCCGATGCCTGTCGGTCCGCAGGCGAAGCCTCCGCGCAGGCGCTGGCCGCTACGGAATTTCGTCCTGTCGTTTTTCATCATATTAGCCACCGTGTTCTTCGCGTTGGGCGTGATCCTGCCCGTCGTACGTTTCACGACCGTATTCGTGTGGAAGAACGAGCACTCCATCGCGACCATCATCTGGGCGCTATACACCAACCAGGAATTCTTTCTGTGCGGCGTGCTGTTCGTATTCTCGATCCTGTTCCCGTTCCTGAAGCTGTTCTACTTGCTGACACTGCTCACCTCACCCGACCTGCCGGCCGATTTCAGGAAGAAGTCGATCGCGACGATGGAGTGGCTCGGCCGTTACTCGATGACCGACGTGATGGTTCTCGCCCTGATGATCTTCTACGTTAACTCGTCGGGCTACACCGACGCGCGCGTTTTGCCGGGCGCCTACTACTTCGCCGCAAGCGCGCTGATCACGATGCTGGCCTACGGATGGGCGCACACTGTTCCCGGCGCGGCGCAGCCCGCGCATCAACCCACCGAAATCAAGGCCACCTCGCGTCAGATCGCGTGATCGATATGAGCAGCTCGGCGGGCTTTTCGGAAATGCTCTGCGATCTGCTCGCGCCGCTAGGCAGCATATCCATGCGCCGCATGTTCAGCGGTGGTGGCGTTTATTGCGACGGCCTCATGGTCGGTCTCGTCATGGACGATGCGTTCTACCTCAAGTTGGATGACGAAAGCCGCAAATCATTCGAGGCCCACGGCTGTGGACCATTTGTCTATAGCGGCAAAGCGCGCAAGGTTACGCGAACGCTGAAATCGTCAGGCTGACCATTTGACCTCGATGTCGCCGCGTACGATGTCGCTTAGCGCCACGCCTTCCACAATGATCCGCCGACCCATCCCATCGACGATCACCGCGCTGCCGGCTTCCTCGGTTGACAGTGCGCGTCCGCCGCGCGGAGCCTGACTGTCGGCGGCCACGACGATGCGGTCAAAGCCGGGCCGAAACCCGAGCACGACTTCAATGTGGCAGCGGTCGGACGTGAAGCGATAAGTCTCGCCGAGACGGGCGTCGATTGCGCCCCGATCGTTGGTGTTCGGAAGTGCGGCGAATGCGAATTCGACTTCGGCGGCGCGGGCGGTTTCGACAACCATCAGCATGGGAACCTCCAACCAAGTTGCGGTGTGCTCATGTCGAGCCACGTGATGGCTCTTGTGTAGCCTGCGCAACGAATGCTGGAGGTTCCCCGGGGAACACTCACCTGTCCAACTTCGCCTTGAAGTGGTCCCACGTTCTCTGAAACAGCGAGGGCGTCCATAACTTTTCGCGGCACAGCGCACGTTCGGCCTCCGTGAACTCGTAGGGCTTGCCGATCTGCATCGCCTGGTGCTGGCGGTAGGCATTCTCCTCGAGATAATTGGCCAGGACGAATGCTTCGACGATGTCGCGCCCCACCGTCACCGCGCCATGCGATTTCATCAGCGCCGCCGGACGGTTGCCGAGCGTCTTGGCGAGGCGGTCCGCCATCGGCCGGGTGTTGATCGAATCGGGCGTATCGAGCACCGGACACGGATAGAGCAGAGTGCCCTGAGCAAACACCGGACGATAGCTTTCACCGACCATGGTGAGGAACGTCGACCATTTCGGATGCGCATGCACGACCGCCTTTACGTCGGCCCGCGCGCGATAGATGCCGGTGTGCAGGTGGAATTCGAGCGGCGGATTGATCGTGCCTTCGACCAGCTTGCCCTCCAGATCGATCACGACGATGTCGGCGGTGGTCAGCGCCGCACGCGTACACGCACCCGTGTTGATCAGGATGCGGTTTTCGTCCGCCCGGATCGAGCAGTGGCCGTTGTAATCGATGATATCCGCCTTCTCGAGCATCCGGATGCAATCGACGAGTTGGGCTTTGAGTTCGGTTTCGTTGGGTTTGGCTGTGGACATGGGGCTGTGCTCCGCTTGGGCGAGTGACGCTGGGAGCGGATACTACTTCAATTACCAGTCCGCGCGAGAGGGTGGCGCGTCACGCCACATCGTCCCTGCAGCCTCGCTTGTGCCCGTTCAGTTGAGGCGGCAGCGTAATCGCATTCCTAAGAAAAACGGGCCGGTCGAATGACCAGCCCGCTCCGATCTTGCCGCGACACCCGCTACAGGACCGCCCTTGCAGTCCGATGCCGCGAACGCGGCGCGGCGCCAATGCGCCGTAGCAAGCGTCAAGTAATCACGACCTCGATCACGCCGACGCCGTCGACGCCGCCCTTCAGGATGTCGCCCTTCTTACAGGGACCGACGCCGGCGGGAGTGCCGGTCATGATGATGTCGCCGGCCTGCAGCGTCCAGAGCTGCGACAGGAATGCGATCTGATTGGGCACGTCCCAGATCATCTGATCGATGTCGCTGTCCTGCTTACGCACGCCGTTCACGTCGAGCCAGATCTTGCCCTTCTTGGGGTGACCGATCTTGTCCGCCAGTACTATCGGCGTCATCGGCGCAGACTTCTCGACCATCTTGCCGATCTCCCACGGCCTGCCGGTCTTCTTGGCAGCGTTCTGCAAGTCGCGGCGGGTCATGTCGAGGCCCAGCGAGTAGCCATAGACGTGCTTCAATGCGTCCTCGGGGCGGATGTCGGTGCCGCCCGACTTCAGGCAAACGCATAGCTCCATTTCATAGTGCACGTCCTTGGTGGCCGGCGGATATGGGAACTTTCCATCGACGGTCACCTGGTCGGCGGCCTTTGCGAAGAAGAACGGCGGCTCCTTGTCAGGGTCCGAGCCCATCTCGCGGGCGTGCTCGGCGTAGTTGCGGCCCACGCAGTAAACGCGGTGGACGGGATAAAGAACGGCCGAGCCGACCACCGGAACGGTGACGACTGGTGCTGGATCGAATGCGTAGGCCATGGCAGCTCCTGGGATGGGGTGAAAGCTGGCGGGTTGCTAGCAGATCGCCCGCCCGGCGTCATGTCGGACGATCTGGAATGGTGGCTACCCGGGTATTGGCCCACTCCATGTGAGACAAGGCTAAACGCTGAGAACAGCCCTGAAGATCTATGCTTTTGAATTTACATAAAACTTCTGACCGGCAGAGCGTGTCACTCGGCCGCCAGCGGCTTGCCCTGGGCGGACTTTTCCAGGTGCGAGACAACTTCGCCGACCTTCATGACGTCCACATACTTGTGGGCGAGATCGAACAGGTTGACCTTGTGGATCAGTGCAGAGCGATCGTAGGTGCACTCTTCGACCAGGCTGACGTGGTAGCCCAGCGAATAGGCATCGACGCAGCTTGCCCGCACGCAGCCGGAGGTCGATTCTCCGCATATGATGAGGCTCTTCACGCCAAGGAAGTTGAGGTGGGAAACGATTGGCGTTCCCTGGAAGATCGAAGCGCGCTGCTTCTTGATGATCACGTCTTCCGGCTGTGGCGTGAACTCGTGATAGATCTCGAATACGTCCGGATCGAGCTTCACGACACTGCGGGTGGATCCAACGCCGTAGGGCCGGTTCTGAGGCCGTGTCTCCTGCGTGCAGTAGAAGATGGGTAACTTCGCCCGCCGCGCCGCCGCCAGCAGCTTCTTGGTCGGGGCGATCGCGTCGTATGCGAACTTACCGCAGGTATTGTAATGCTGCGAAGTCGTCTCGACCGGCGGACGCGGCCCGCCCTCGTACACGAGCTTGTAGAGATCGATGGCGATCACCGCCGGCTTGTCGCCCACAAACGTCTCGCGCCGGTAGCAGTCGTATACCTTGAGCGTATCGGCATCGATCACGTCCTTCCAGCAGTGATCCTCGAAGTCCTCTTTCCGTGCCATGGCAATTCTCCTGATTGTCGATCACACATCAACCGGTTCAACGGCGTGACGCCTCGAAGTGAGGCCGCTCTGGCCACCAAGCCATGCATTCTAGCTCACCTCTCTGCTTGTTGCACTGCCTGGGGTGATGCATCCTGCTGCAGAATCGAAACACGGTTTCACAAAGCGAGGTTTGAGCCATGACGACGATCACCGAGGATCTGCTGCGCCAGCAACTCGCCGACTGCCATCGTATGATGGTGATGGCGGAGCTGCTCGACTACAGCGGTCATGTCAGCGCCCGGGTACCAGGCTCCAGTCGCGTATTGATCCTGCCGCGCGATGCCAGTCGCGCCGCCGTGACTGCCGAGGAGATGTGCGTGGTCGATATCGACACCGGCAAAGTCCTCGAAGGAAAAGGCCCCGTCCCGACCGAGACCGCGATCCACCTCGGCGTGTACCGTACGCGCGACGACGTCAGTGCCATCGGCCACGGACATCCGCCGAACTCGACTTTGTTCACGATGGTCGAGCGTCCGATGTTCGCGATGCGCAACTTCGGCTTCCGCTTTATCGGCATGCCGGTCCACCCGGACCCGACGCACATCAAGACGCGCGAACAAGGCGCGCAAGTCGCAGCCACCCTTGGCAAGGGCAAGTATTGCCTCTTGCGGGGGCATGGCAGTGTGGTCGCAGTCAACTCCGTACCGGAAGTTTTCCTCGATAGCCTGGAGATGGAGGAGAACGCGAAAAGCGCGATCGCGGGCTGTGCGCTCGGCGGCTTGAAGCCGATCACGCCCGAAGAAGTCGAGCTGTTGAAGCCGAGCTTCGCCTTCAACACTTATCGCGTCGGCAAGACGTGGGACCACTATCGCGAGAAGGCGAAGAAGGCAGGCTATCTCTAAGCCCCGGTAGATCCGAGCTACTCGCGCGCGATCGCCATGGCGCGCGCGATAATCTTCGGCGGCGTCGCATAGAGCGCCGAGATATTCTTGTCGACTTCCGCGCCGGGCGTAGGTGAAACGGCAAGGCCGAGCTTCGCCGCCTCGGCACGGAACGCAGGGTCGGCCATGGCCGCGTCGAACGCCTTGCGGAGTGTCGCGAGCCGTTCAGGCGGCACCTTCGCAGAAACGAGAAATAGTCGCCCGAACAATTGCGGCGTGACGAGAAAGTCGTACACGCGCCGGTCTGCGGGATCTTTCAGCAGTGCGCCGGCATACGGGACGGTTGGCGGGATGCCGGGCATTGCACTGGCCGAATGCTTGATCACGACGCTGACTTTGCCGGTCTTCACCCAGCCGTCGGGAAGTGACGTGGCTCCCGCACAGTCGCCGTCAATTTCGCCCTTCTCCAGCGCCAGTCTTTTGTCTGCCGACCCAGCGTAGCCTTGCACCAGCTTGAGCTTGACGCCGAGCAAGTTACGCAAAATCGCGACGTCGAGATTGCCGGACGTACCTGCCGCAGTACCGCCGAAGACGACGCCCTCTCGCTGAGCGAACTCCGGCCAGTTCTTGAACGCGATCGCGGCGCGCACGAAGCACACGCGGCTGTCCTCGGCGACGTTCCCCAGAAACGAGAAGGTCCGGAAGTCGGCCTTCACCCGCTCGGGCGAAATGATGGATTCCGTCACCAGTGAAGAGCTGAACGTCAGGATGACGGTCCCATCGTCAGGCGAGGCGGCGAGCGACTGCACCGCTCTGAGCGAGCCAGCGCCGGGCATGTTCTGGGCGACGATCGACGGTTTTCCGGGAAGATGCTGCTCGATATAACGCTGCACGAGACGCGCATAGATATCGACGCCGCCACCCGGCGGCATGCCGACGACGAGCCGCATCGTCTTGCCCGCGAAGAAAAGGCTTTCCTCCGCGGAGGCGCGCGAAGGTGAGACCAAGCTCCAAGCCAATAAGCCAACGAGTTCGAGAGCTGCTGCACTGGCAACCAGACGGATCCACATCGGTTCTCTCAGGTGACAGCACCGGCCATCGTTTACGGTGCGTCAGACCAAATAAGATCTCGATTTATTTCAGCCCGGTCCCAACGGCGTCCTCTCCCCATTATTCGTGGGGAGAGGTTGGGGCGCCGTCAGTACCAGACATCGCCCTTCTTGATGCCCTGGCCGCTCGGCAGGTCGTACATGCCCTGCGGCACCGACCGGAGATGCTCGAGCACTTCTTCCGAAGACAGCACGTTCGCGTACTTCGCGTTCATGTCGCAAAGGTTGATCGCATGACTCGCCTGGCTCCGGTCGAAGCAGCCATCCTCGACCACCGTGGTGCGGAAATTGAGCGAGAAGCTGTCGAGCACGGTCGCGCGCACGCAGCCCGACGTCGTCGTTCCCGTGACGATAACGCTGTCGCAGCCCAGGTTCTGCAGATAGCTCTGCAGCGGCGAGCCGAAAAATGCCGACGGCTTTTCCTTGCGGACGACGAGATCGCGCGGACCGGGCTCGATCTCCTTGACGATGATGTTGCCGTCGAGACCATCGAAACTCGTCTTTTCGATCTTTACCGTGAGATCTTCGTCATTGCGTGAGTTCTTCCACGCCCATGAACCGGCGTTCCAGGCATCGGGCCGGCGCGTGCCGGTCGTGTAGATCACCGGGATGCCCTTCGAGCGGCACATCTCGATCAGCTTCTGCAGAACGGGGATTGCATCCCAGCCGTCCGAACCGCACGAGTTGCGCCACTTCTTGATCGAGTCGAGAATCGGTAAAGAACTCTCGCCGGTGAAAGCATAGTTCACGTCGATCACCAGGAGTGCCGGGCGCTTACCCCAGGCCGCCATCGCTCCGTAACCGGCCTGCTCGAAAACGGCTTTGTCTCGATCGGTCAGGAACTTGTCCCAGATCCGCTCCTTCTTTGCGGGCTTCGTCGCAGCCTTCTTGGTGGTCATGGACTAGTCTCCTTGTTTCGATTGGCTTGTTGTTGCAAGAGGCAGCGCTATCTCCGCCGCTTCATCTTCGGATCGAGATTGTCGCGCAGTGCGTCGCCGAGCATGTTGATGGCCAAAACGGTGGCGAATATGGCGAGCCCCGGAAAAAGCGACATCCACCAAGAGGTGGAAACGTAGGCACGCCCGTCTGCGAGCATCGAACCCCACGTCGGGATCTGCGCTGGCACGCCAAGTCCCAGGAAGCTGAGCGCCGCCTCCGCGATGATCGCCGCTGCCATAGCGAACGTGCCGATCACAAGCGCCGACTGGATCAGGTTCGGCAGGAGATGCCGGCCAAGAATGCGCAGGTGACTGGCGCCGATCGAACGTGCGGCCACGACGAATTCGCGTTCCTTCAGGGTCATCGCTTCAGCCCGCACCACGCGACAGTAGGGAATCCATCGCTGCAATGTCAGCGCCAGAATGAGATTGCCGAGACCTTGACCCAGGAATGCCAGGATCGCGATCGCGATCAGCAGAGGCGGGAAAGCCCATACCACCTCGACGACCTTCTGGATCATGAAATCGACGCGGCCACCGAAGTAGCCCGAGACGATTCCGAGCGCGATGCCGACCGCACCGGAGATAACCACGACAGCCGCCGCGATCGAAAGCGAAATCCGGGCGCCATAGATCAGTCGCGCGAGCAGGTCGCGGCCCACGTGATCCGTGCCGAGGAAATGCGGACCAGAGAAGTATTGCGGCGCGATCATCGCCGCCATCAGGTTCTGCTTGTTGGGATCAACCGGCGCAAGCCACTGCGCCAACAGCGCGCAGACCAACAGCAGTGAAAGCAGCGAAATGCCGAGCACGGCTTTGAACGTCAGCCATGGGCGCAGAGCGCGCATGATCCGACTTGGCCGCCGCACGACAGGCGGTGACACCAGCGTCGAGGCAGCCTTAGCCGCCAAGCCGGATTCTGGGATCAGCTGCTGCATAGAGGAAGTCCACGATCAAGTTCACAACGATGAAGAGAGTCGTATAGACGAGTACAAGGCCGGTGATCAGCGGATAGTCACGCGCTGTGATGCCTTGCAGCAGGAGTTGGCCGATGCCAGGCCACGAGAATACCGACTCGACGATGATCGAGCCGGAGATCAGCGCCCCGAACTCGAGCCCTACCACAGTGATCACCATGATCCGAGCATTCTTGAGTGCATGCCGCCACACCACGACGCGCTCGCTGAGCCCCTTCGCCCGCGCCGTCATGATGTAATCCTCCGACAGCACCTCGAGCATCGACGAGCGCGTCATCCGCATCAGCAGGCCGGTCATATTCACGCTGAGCACGATCGCGGGCAGCACGAGGAACTTCGCACCATCGGCAAGTCCAACCCAGTCCTGCTGAATGATGGAGTCCAGTATGAGGAACCCCGTAATCGGATCTTCTGCCACACCAAAAGTCGCTCGCCCTCCAGACGGCAGCAAGTTGAAATATCCAGATACGATCAAAATGAGCATGATCGCCATCCAGAAGTTCGGCATGCTCACGCCGAAGAAGCCCCCCAGCGAAGACGCGTTGTCGAACCAGGAGTTGGGCCGCGACGAAGCGAAGATCCCGAGCGGAATGCCGATCATGATCGCGAGCACGGTCGCGATCAACGCCAGCTCGAGCGTTGCAGGAAATCGCTGCATGATGAGTGCGAGCACGGGCTCGTCGTACTTGAACGAGCGCCCGAAATCGAGCGACACGGCAGAGACGAGAAAGCGCCAATACTGCACGAGCACCGGCTGATCGAGCCCCCACCTGCGCCGCGCATCCGCGATATCTTCTGCACTGGCCTGGTCGGGAATGAGAAGATCGGCCGGATCGCCGGGGGCTGCATGCAACAGCAGGAAGACGAACAGCGAGATCATGAAGATGACCGGCACCGTTCCTACGACCCGACGTATGAAGTAGCTCAGCATAAACGCCGGTCCAGCCTGCTGCCCGAGATCCAGAATGCGACGAGCTACTTCGTGGCCCGTGCGCGTGGCTTCATCATGATATCGATGCCGTTGATATCCATCGTCGGCTGCGGCTTGAACACGACGTTGTTGGCGACGCCCGTCGCCATCTTGTGCCGCCACATGAAGTGCGCCGGCGCTTCTTCGGTGATGACGGACATCGCTCTTCGCATCAGCGCGATCCGCTTCCCTTCATCGAATTCCTCGCGTTCCGCGCGCAAGGCTGCATCGACTTCCTTGTTGGAGAACTTGATACGGGGGGACTGGCCGGTCTCGAAATACTGCGAAAGGGCTGCGGATGGGTCGATCACCGACCCGCGGCCCATGTAATAGAATGGCGTGCCGCCCTTCTGCACGTTGGCCCACATCGTGCCCCACTCCGGCGTCTTCAGGTTCACTTTGAACCCGACCGCCTCGAGCATCGGCACGATCGCCTCACAGATCTGCTTGTCGGCGATATAGCGGCCTACGGTTGCGTAGAAATCGATCTCGACGCCGTTGGGATAGCCAGCCTGCTTCAGCAACTCCCGAGCCTTGGCGGGATTGTAGGTGTAACGGGGCTGCAGATCTTTGTCGTAAGCGAACTGCCCCGGACCAATCGGCCCGTCGAGCCGCGTGCCTTGTCCAGCGAGCAGGACCTTGATCAGCGCGTCACGGTCAATGGCGTAGGCTACCGCCTGCCGTACTTCCTTCTTGTCCCAAGGCTTGTGTTCCGGGCTCATCGCCAGGAACATCAGCTCGACTGCGTCCTCCCATACGATCGAGGCGACCGATGACCCCTGCACGCGCGGCACGAGCTGAGGCGGAATGAACTGCGCGATCTGGATCTCGCCATTGAGCAGCGCCGTAACCCGGCTCTCCGGTTCCTTCATGATGCGGAAGATGATTTCGTCCGGGTTTTCCGGCTTCACATCCGGATGGTCGGGCACCTTGGTCATCGCAAGGAAATTGTCGACCGCGATCTGTTTGATCGCGTAGGGCCCGGCACCGACTGGCGCGTCCTTGTCGGCAGCCGCGCCGAGTTTGTCGAATTGCGCCTTCGACGTAACGATCACACGCGAAAGGTTCTCGAGCATCGGCGCCACTGGCTCCGATGTTTTGATTATCAACGTGCGCTCGTCGGGCGTCTCCATCGCGACGATCCAGCGTACGTTGTGCTTCTGCTTTGTCTGGGGGTCGTTCATCGCCCGGTTGATCGAGTGCACGAAATCGGCTGCAACGACTGGCTCGCCGTTGTTGCGCTTCAAGCCGGGCTTCAGTTTGAACACCCACGTCGTCTTGTCGGGGTTCGACCAGCTATCGGCGAACCGCGAGATATATCCACCCTTCTCGAAGCTCCAGTCGACGAGGCTGCCGTAGGTCTGACTGTAGATCGCATACATCAGCGACACGCTGTCGGCGTATGGGTTCACCGAGGCGATGGTTTCTGTAACCGCGGCCGTAACGCGCGTGCGCTGCTGCGCCTGGGCGCTTGCGGAAGTTGCGAGCGTAAGTCCGCCGGCCGCGAGCGCGCCGATGACTGCTGTAGCAAGTGGCGTGAGCGTCCTCGCCGACATCGTTCAGCTCCTTGGCTGCAACTGAGATACAATCGCACGAAAGCAGTGCTGGTCGCGAATGAAATGATGGTTCACTGCCAAACGCGAACGTAGTTTGCTAAGAAGAACGCGGCGGACGCAAGTGCATTTTTTGAGCAGGACGACGCGAAACTGCCATGTTTGAAGTCACCAGAGGTTTGCAGCGCGGGCTTCGAGCAGGCAGCAAGCGCGGTACGGTCCCGACAATTCCCTGCGCTGAAGCCAGTTCCATAGGTGTAGGGCTCCTTGCCTATGCCGTTGCGCCCCCCTTGGCACGACGTGTGCAGCCATGTTCTGCTGGCGTCTGCACGAGGAGCTTGTGTAAGCGGTATGGATGGCACGATGACGAAGTTGGCGACCATCGCTATGGCTGAGCCGGCCACCACGACTGCGGCGGCTGCCGGGCCAGTACTCGACATACGCAATTTGCGTACGGTGTTTCCCACGATCGACGGCGATGTCGTGGCCATCGATGACGTTTCTTTCGTCATCAATCCGGGTGAGACCGTCGCCATCGTCGGCGAATCCGGTTCTGGAAAATCGGTGACGGCGAAATCGATCCTGCGCCTCACCGACTACCAGGGGGGCGAAGTACGCTCCGGCTCCATGCTCTATGCGCCTGGAGCATCTGCACCGATGGACCTCGCGAAAATGGAACTCGGTGACTTGCGCCGAGTGCGCGGCAACGAGATCTCGATGATCTTTCAGGAGCCGCTGACGTCTCTCAACCCGGTTCTGAAGATCGGTGATCAGATCGCCGAAGCGATCATCTTGCATCAGGGAAAATCGAAGAAGGAAGCTTTGGCGCAGGCCCTCGACGCCCTGCAACTCGTTCGCATCCCGGACGCCGAAAGGCGCCTGATGCAATACCCTCACGAGCTTTCAGGCGGCATGCGCCAGCGTGCGATGATCGCGATGGCGCTGGCTTGCCGTCCGCGCCTGCTGATCGCGGACGAGCCGACGACGGCGCTCGACGTGACGATACAGGCGCAGATCCTGAGCCTGATCCGTCATCTCCAGCAGGAGATCGGCATGTCCGTGATGTTCATCACGCACGACATGGGCGTCGTAGCTGAAATTGCCGATCGCGTCGTGGTGCTTTGGCAGGGTCGCAAAGTCGAGGACGCGCCGGTCGCAGATATCTTCGAGCGCCCGCAGCATCCCTATACCAAGATGCTGCTTGCTGCAGTGCCGAAGCTCGGCAGCATGAAGGGAAAACCCGCGCCAGAGCCATTCCCTGCGCTCGACATCGAGGGCCGGACGACCGCGCGTTCAAGCGTGGCGCGGGCTCAAGGGGAAGGCGTGCGCGGCCATGCAGGATTGCGTCCCGGCCAGGCCGTGCTCGAGACGGTGGGCCTGACGACACGCTTTCCAATCCGCAAAGGCCTGTTCCAGAGCATCGTCGGCAACGTGCACGCCGTCGAGAACGTATCGGTCAAACTGTTCCCGGAGGAGACGCTGGCGCTTGTCGGTGAATCCGGTTGCGGCAAGTCAACGTTGGGACGCACAGTGATGCGGCTCGTGGATCCCGTCGCCGGCGACGTCATCGTGCATGGCCGTAACATCACGGGCGACAGCCACAGTCAGATGCAGGCCGCCCGGCGTCACATTCAGATGATTTTCCAGGACCCGTACGCCTCGCTCAATCCGCGCATGACGGTCGCCGAGATCATCGGCGAGCCGATGCTGATCCACGATCGAGCACAAAAGGAGGTGCGCCGCGCGCGAGCCGAGGCCCTTCTGGAGCGCGTGGGGTTGGCTCGTATGCACCTCGATCGATACCCGCACGAATTCTCTGGCGGTCAGCGCCAACGCATCTGCATCGCGCGCGCGTTGGCGCTCAACCCGTCGATCATCATCGCTGACGAGGCGGTCTCAGCGCTCGACGTTTCGATCCGCGCACAGGTGGTGAACCTGCTCATGGAGCTGCAGCGCGAGTTCGGCATCTCGTACCTGTTCATCTCGCACGACATGGCTGTCGTCGAGCGCGTCAGTCATCGCGTCGCCGTCATGTATCTCGGCCAGATCGTCGAGATCGGGCCGCGTGAATCCGTGATCGGAAGCCCGCAGCATCCCTATACGAAACGCCTTTTGGAGTCGGTGCCGGTAGCCGACCCGCGCCAGCGCCGGCAACGTCAGTTGGTGACCGACGAGATCCCGAGCCCCGTAAAGCCGGTTGGCTACGTGCCCGAGATCAAGGAAATGGTGTTGGTCGGCCCGGAACATTACGTCCAGCAGCACTGATCCAGCCGCGTCGACGGATCGTCAGCCACTACCCGTCGTCACTCGGCGTCAGGCCCCCGCCTCAAGCCTTCGTCTCCCGCGGGCCGGCTGCGCCTCACTCTTGAAATTGCCCGCCGTTTGCTCGATCGCGCGATCCGGTGGCCGAGCGCCATCAGGATGATGGAGCCGATGCCGACGAGCCCGATGAATCCGACGGTCAGCCAATCCGCGGGCGATTGCGATTTGAACAGGTTTGGATTGTCGATGAGCCGCATACCGGCATATAGCGAGGCAGCGATGAGGAACGCGAACGCCCACATCCAAACAGCACGCCCACGACCCCAATTGAAGGCTGATTGATCGACTGGCGCCGGCGAATGGGGCATCGGCTCTGGCGTGGGTGCCGCTGCCGGCCCTCCTCGCGTGACCGATGGCGGCACATAACCTGCAGCCGTCGCATCGCGTTCGAGTGACTGCCACGTCTCGGCGGTGATGATGCCGTCGCCCGACGATCCCCGATCGAGTTTGTAGCTGGCGACTGCCAGATGCATGGCCTTGGAGAAATCCTCGTCCATGATGAAGCCATCGTAGCCAAGCACCATCAGCATGCGCTTTGCTTCCAGCACATCCGGCCCGAGGTCGCCGTATTCGAGCGTGCGCTTGGCCCCCGGTACGGGACTGCGTGAAGGAGCATCTCGCGACGCTTCCCCGTCGTCGCCCCAGATTTTCAGCGCCTGCCGGTATTTCGCCTTGCGATCGTCAAGGCCGTTGTGGCCGCCGTTGATGCGCTTGGTGATGATCTCGATGTTGTTCTGGTCAGCGTAGGTGTTGAGCTTGCGGCTGTCCCAGAAGGCAGCCGCAGTCATCAGCGCGCCGATCGGGTCGCCTGCACGGTCTGGTTCTGCCTCCAGGTCGATGCCGATGCTCTTGCCCATCTCGCGATAGGCTGATCGTCCGGTGATCTGCAGGAAGCCGCGGCCGCGATAGAGATAGCCGTCGCCGGGCTTGGTGTTGCCGAGATCTCGCGCCTTGCGCGGGCTCTTTTCCGGCCCGTAGACGCGCTCGAACAACACCTTGCCGCGTTCGGCGACCGGCAGCGCTGCAATCCGCTGTGCTTCCGCTTCAGTGACCGAGGCGGAGTGGCGGCCAGCACCGAATATGTTGATGATACCCTTGGCGGAATAAGCGCCGCTTTCCTCCACGATCGTGAAGCCGCCGCATTCGTGGCCGACTTGCGCCATGAAGTGGCAGAAGCGATGCGAGTTCCGGTTGATGCCGAACTTGGTCAGCACGTCGTCGCCCTGCTCGCCGAGCACCTTGAGATAGTCCGGCCGTGCCTTGGGCGCGAAGGCCTTCAACGTATCCGCGGTCATTTCCACGGCGGGTTTCGGGCCCGTCGCCGTTTGAGTAACAGGCGGCTTGACCGGCGTCTCGACCGGCTTTGCAACGACCGGTTTCTCGGCTTCCGGCTTGGCCGGTTCGGGTTTCGGCGTCGGTTGCTGCACGTTGATGGTTGGTGGCGCAGTTGCAGGTGCGGCTGCCACCGGAGCTGCTATCGGTGCCGAAGGTGGGGCGGCTGGCGGCGGCGCAGACGGAGCAGCAACAGCGGCGGGCGCGACGGGAGTCGCCGGCTGTCCCGCCGGCACGACCGGCATGGCTGTCGGTGCCGGTGTCGAAGGCGCTGCCTCGGCCTTCGCCTTCTCTGCCAGCGCAGCGATGGCGGCCATGGTGGCGGCGCCGATGGGGGGCCTGATTCCGGTGGTCGCGACACCTGCACTTGCCGGCGTGGGAGTAGGCGTTGCCGCCGCCGGAGGTGCCGATACTGGTGCTACCGGTACAGGCGTAGGCGCGGCCACCGCTGCCGGAGGTTCTGCAGGCTTTGGCGCACTTTGGGGCGCAGGTGTCGCAACAGGTGTCGGCGCAGCGGCAGGAACGCTCGCGACGATGGGCGCAGGTGCGGCCGCCGCAACAGCAGCGGGCCCCGGAGCTGGTGTCGGCGCAACTGCCGCAACTGGAGCCGGTGCCGGTGCCGCTGCCGGAGTTGGAGCTGGTGTCGCCGCAGGCGCAGGTGTCGCTGCCGGTGCGGGTTGGACCGCGACGGCTGGTGTCGCCTCCGCGAAGACGCCCCAACCCGCCCGGGCATCGAGCATGGGCGTCACGATGCCATCCGCGTTGATCTCGTTGCTCTCCTGATAGGCGATCACCGCCGACTTGGTGGATGCACCGAAATAGCCGAGCTGAGGCAGCCCGAGCTTGGCCTGCAGCCGGTTGACGCGCTCGCCTTCCGACCCGAACCTGAGCCGGCCCAGAGCCTTGGTGGTCGCGGCCTTGTCGGCGCTGCGGGCGATGAGCGATGCAGCGATCGAGACTTCCGCGCCCGTGGTCAGCACGTAGTCCACCCGGACGCCGGCCGGCAGAGTCTTGAGGTGCTTCTGGAAATCCGCCCACAATCCGTCGTGCATGCCGCCTTTGATCGTCTGGCAGCCGAGCGATGAGAAGCCGTTGCTGCTGTATGCGGAATGGATGTTGTCGCTGGGCGCACACTGGTCCCAATCGTCTTCGAAATTGAAGGTCGTATCGTCACCGTTGCGCAGAACTGTCACCAGGCCGCTATCAGACCCTTTGGCGTCCGAGAGCCTGAGCGCAGGCGTCACCCATCGTGCCTGGTTGGCCGGACGATGCGTTCCCAGCTTGTAGATGTAGCAGCCGGTCGGCAGCAGGTTGTGCTTCATGCCCTTCGACATGTACTCGTGCCACGGCACGGTCGAACCGGTGTAGGCGGTCACTTTGCCGGTTTTCTTATTGTAGTACCCGATGATGCAGCGATAGGCGACGTGATTGGGCCGCGCGTCCTCGAGCGGGATCTTGTCGGCGTCCTCGATTTTGTCGGCGCCGCGAATCTTCGCGCCCCGAACGCCGAATGCGATCACGTCGCCATGCCCTTGGGGGCGGTATCCATTCGCTTCGATGATGAGATCGAGCTCGCGACGGCTTAGTTCGAATTCCTTCGCGACGGTGACGCTCGTCTGCCCTTCCCCGAGGAGGTGGCTGTAGCACGGTGAATCGTTGTCGGCCGCCCAACGCACACTGATGGCGCGTTTGGCATTCGCGGGATTCTCGAACTCTTCATCGAAGAAGTCGTTTTCCGCTTCACCGATGCCCGAGATGCCGACGCCAGCGCTTTCGAAGACCGTGCTGGAACCTGGGCGGATGTCTGTCTTGGCCGCGGAAGCGGCGGCGGCGGCCGCGCGAGTGCTGGGTGTGTTGCTGCTCGACATCTTCCAAGCTCCCTCGAAAATGGCTCTGTTCCGTTCCAATGTAGCGCTATCCTCTAAGCCAAGGCGCCAGCCAGACAGGATCGCGGCGTGAGCTCGTGTCCGTCGCGCTCGATCATGCGGCGCCAGCCGAGGTAGCTCGGCAGATATTTCGA